>CAZKWM010000083.1:0-7043 GCA_964556405.1 uncultured Methanotrichaceae archaeon
TTACCCCTTTTTAGAAGGACAGCCGAGGCCCCATCTGCAGCTATGAAGCATGAGGCCTTCTCCTCGCCCAGGCGTGAGAGATCAGAGGACAGAGAGGGAGCATTGCCGCAGACTACAGCAGTCCTGCCCTTGATAAGGCCCGTCACCCTCTCCAGGGGCTCTTTTCCAGAACCCTTTCCAAGACTCCCTCCAGGACCCACGGATCCGGATAAAAGCTCTGATAAAAGCTCTGCTGCCTCCTCATCCCTCTTTCTGGTAAATCCAAAGTCCCCCAAAATCTCTATGTAAAAAGACTCCCACGCCTCGAATCGCATGAAGAAGGGGCTTTTCAATACCAGGACTTAAGGTTTGCGAGAGAAAGAGGCTTCGTATTCAATTTTTAATTTAAAGCTTTCAGTAAAAATAGGGAGAAAGGGGAGGGGGTCCCCTTAAACGGTAGCTGGCCTGGGAGCCACTGGGTACTCAGCCTGGCCGGGCACCTTGAAGCAAGTACAGTCGAAGATACCAGCAGTGCTGGCGCCAAATCCTTTCTGGGCGTAGAAGGGCATGGTCTCCCATCCGCCAGAGCAGCAGGGCAGCCAATCCTCGTTCTTCTGGACGCGCTTGTAAGGCACTTCAAGGGTCATGTTCTTCTCTACGTGGTAGGTTCCCCAGTAGTCCTCATCGATGTCTATGGCCGGAGCCTTCCAGGCAACGGCGGATATGGCACCTATCTGGCCGGTGTACGGATCAGACTGGGGTATATTGCTGGCCTGGAGGACTGCTATGTGGATCTTACCATCGGTGACATCCTCGTTGATCTTCATCTGGGTGACGCCTACCTGCTCCCAGACTGGATCGTAGGTGTGGTTCCACTTCTCCTTCAGAGTGAGGTCGAGCTCCTTATCAATGGCATGAGCGTACTCTATCTCCTGGTGCATCAGTGTGCCGGAGCGCAGGTTCTTGCCCCAGGTCTTCTCCTTGAGCAGTGAGTCGTATGCCACCGGGTGAGCTGCGTAGTAGCCTGTGCCTACAGCTATGTTCATTGGAGCGTAGACCATGGCGTTATCCTCTTTGTACTGGATGCAGGATTGGTTGAAATCATACCAATCGGCATAGTAAGGGTGGATGCTGTAGTGCAGGGTCTGAGCCACCAGGGTGTTCTCATTGTCTATGGAACCGGATCCGTGGACGTAGTCCTTGAACTGCAGGTTCCCCATCTTAGCGTACTTATAGGTCATCCAGTAGCCGTTGCCCTGGACGCTCTGCTCGAAGCTAAAAGTCAGATTAGTAACGTCGGTATCGTAGTTATAGCTAGGGGTGCTACCAGCTTTCGGGTAAAACTCAGGCACGCCGTTCCAGCTATTTACACCAGCAGCAGCTAATCCCACAAAAGCAGCTAAAGTTAGTACTGCGATCGCAACCTTCTTCAGATCAATCCCTCCCTAAGTGGATATAAATCACTCGCTAGATGATCATTAACTCCTTTTCGCCACCCACCTATTTTAATCTGTTGATCGTAGAATATATGCTTAGGAAAGATTAGGGAGCAAATAGAATGATTTTCTTACTACGTGTCGAATAAAATGCAACTGGCACGGTTTATCGTTATAGTGACAACCCAAGCAGATATCTTACAGTAGGTTAATGTACTGAATTGTAAGTCAGATACCTTAAATTAATGGCCTAGAACATTAAAAAATTTCTATATATGTTTGGAAAATAGAGGGTTCAAGAAGACAATGCCCTGAATAATAAAGCCGAAATAATTAAATGCCTTTGAGGATAGAAAGCCACAAGCCCCATTATTTTGGAAAGAGCCGCTCCTGGCAGGTCGATTCGCGAAGAGGGTCTTATTTTTGTGACGTAACCAAAAGGTTAATACGCTAAGGGCCAATGGATACGATACGACATGCCCACCAGCATCGATCTTATGAGAAGGTTGTCTTTTGGTAACGCCGATGGACATAGAACCTGCTTTAAACCTCACTAGCTACGGAGCAACCTGCTCTGTGCAGCAGAGAGGAGCACTAACATCATTGGATCGGTACACAAGCATGTAGATTACCCCACAGCATTTGAGGAGCCCTTTGCCCCCCGAGGCGAAGGGTTGGATCCGAGGTGCGATCAACCCCCAGCTAAGAGCTGGAACAGGAGGACAAACGGGGGATGTTGTCAGAACTGGAAGATAAAAAGGCAAAGCTTAGGCAGGAGTCCTTCTTGTACAAGGACCGCCGCAGCCAACTCAACGCCGAGGCGAGCAAGTGGGCCGCCAAGAGAAACGAGCTGAACAAGGCAACCAAGGAACTCATAGAGAAGGCCCAGGAGCTCAAGAAGCTGAGGGATGAGAACAACAAGGCGGTTGCTGATGCCAAGAAGCATAGGGACGAGTTCAACGAGAAGACCAATGAGCTCTACGCCAAGATAGACGAGATCAGGAAAAAGTACAACCTGACAGGGGAGAGATCTATAAGAGATCTGCGCAGGGAGATAGATCACCTCGAGTTCAGGCAGCAGACTGAGGTCCTGAGCCCCGACAAAGAGAAGCAGCTCGTGGATAAGATCGCCGCCCTTCACGCCGAGTTTAGAACCAGGAAGGAGCAGCTGGAGAAGAACGAAGAGCTGCGCAGGCTCCTGGACGAGGCCCAGGGCATGAGAGACGAAGCGTCTACCCATCACGAGCAGGTCACCAACTTCGCTGAACTGGCCCAGAAGTATCACGATGAGATGATCGCCACCTTCAAGGAGGCAGATCAGACCAGGGCCGAGGCCGACGCCGCCCACAAAGAGTTCGTAAAGGCCCAGGAGGCTGCCGACGAGCAGCACAGGGAGTTCATAAGGACTCAGAGAGAGGTCCGCGACTTCGATAAGGTAATCGTTGGTCTAAAGAAGAAGAACCGCGATGCCAAGGAAGATAAGGCCAAGGAAGTCGCCAAGCGTGAGGCTGAGGAGATACTGACCCACTTCAGGCAGGGCGAGAAGCTGGACACTGCAGCCCTTCTGAGGCTCCAGCGCGCCGGGCTTGTCTAATTCTAATTTGAATGAAGAGGGGTCTGGGGCAGATGAAGAGCTGCCCTGATCTCAGATTTTAATCTCTAACCAAGCAGGCTTTATAACTTATAACTGCTTCCTTTAGCAATTGCCTTCTATAGCCTCGAGATTCAAGAGGCAAAAGATCTAAAGGCAAAAGACAAAAGGGCAATGCTTACCCTACCCAGCCTAGTAACGCAGTCCGATAGGCCCTCATCCTAACCGCAAGATTTTAAACTCGACCGCTAGATTTCCTTCGATGGATGAGGTATGCCTGTTCTTTGGAAGGCCTCTTATCAAGGACAAAAGAGATTTCATATCAGCTCAAAAGGAGCTCCAGGCAAGGTTGGGATGTGTAATCCAGGCCCTGGATGCCTCGGTGGTGGTGAGCAAGAGGCACCTGACCTTTGCCGCAGAAAAGGCCCTTTCAGCCTTCTTTGAGGGCAGGAACGTGGCCAAGGATCTGGGAGTGGAGCTTCTGCGCTATTCCTCAGGGCAGAGGCAGATAGAGCGCGCTTTAATCATTGGCATATCAAAGTCCACTAAAAGAGTGGCACTGATGGTCATACCAAAAGGGAATCGCCCTTGCCCCAAGGCCGAAGAACTATCCGGCCTGCTAGAGATCGACGACCTGGGACCTTCCTTTGACCCCCAGGCGGTGAAGGAGACCTTCGGTATAACCGCTGAGGAGATCTGGGCAGCAGGCGAGGAAAAGATCCCTGAACTGGTGATTGAGAGGGTAGCTCTGGTAGATACATATCGGTGAGGTTTATAGGATGAAGGCAGTCAAGGAGGAGTTTTACAGCAAGAAACGCTGGCAGAACTGGTTGAACAAGGTCAAGGAAAGCAAGTTCACCCTGTCGGAGCCCGACGAGAAGAAGACAGGAAGCTCGGGAGCGGTCTTCGTATACATCATGGACGACGTCATACTGGCCTGCCTAAAGGTGATAGCCAGGTGCGAGCGCGAGGTGATATCTAGGGAGGGGGCCCTATCCGAGATCGATAAGATCAGGGAGATAGTCTTTGAGGCCAACGAGTCTCTGGGAGAGGATGCCGACTTGATGCTGGAGTCCCTTAAAACTTCGCTAGCCGCAGTCTTCGCCTCCTGCCAGCGCTATATCGCAGGGGATTACAGCAAGGATGATCCCCTGGGGGACATGGTCAAGGAGGCCCTAGAGGCCGAGAGCCAGGACAAGATGGAAGAGGCCTTCGACATCCTGAGCCAGATAGGAGCCAAGGTCATAGGAGGAGAGACCCTGCCCGAGGCGTCCATGGCAGACCTGCCCTACGGCATCGTGGCAGAACTTCTGGACGGCATAGAGGCCATATCCGCTGCCATGATAGGCGACACCAGCTACAAAGAGGACGATGGAACCGTAGACGCCGATGAGGAGGTTTAATTTAAATAAATGTCAGATAAAAGATTAAATTCTGGTGGTGACTTCGCAACTGTCACCTGTAACCATCACCGTGTGCTCTGCCTGGGAGACCAGGGCACCCTCTACCTCCCACAGTATGGGATACCTGTGGATGGCGCCGACCCTGAGCAGCTGGGACAGAGCAAAGTCTATTCTCTCCCCCTTCAGCCACCTGCGGGCGAAGGGCAAAGTCTTGTATTTCTCGCCGATCTCCTTCAGGAGGTCCCTGGCCTGAGGGATTCTAACGGGCTTTCTTGAAGTCAGGCCGAAGATCTCATTGACATGGCCCTCGGATATACGGCCCGAGCCATCGGTAGCGAAGGGCTCTATGGCTATCACATCGTCCTCCTTGAGAACGTAGCCCTTATCTATCCTCCTGTTAGGCACCGCTGGTTCCTCGTGGGCCAGGTATCTCTTGAGGCCGTGCCCGGTCAGGTTGGCCACAGGTTTGTAGCCGTAACCCATTATGGCCTTCTCTATGGCTGCGCCTATCTCTGAGGTATTGACTCCGGGCTCTACCAGCTCTAAGGCGGCATCCAGGGCTACCTGGGAGGCCTCCACAAGCTCAGGGTGGCCGCTCAAGTCCACGGTAACGGCGGCATCCGCAATGTACCCGTCCACGTGGACACCTATGTCTAGCTTGGCCATGCTCTCGCCGAAGGTGCTCTCGTCATTGGGACCCGGGGTGTAGTGAGCGGCGATTCTGTCCAGGGATATGTTGCAAGGAAAGGCAGGCTGGCCTCCTTTGGCCCTAATAGATCCTTCCACGAACTCAGCCACCTCTGTCAAGAGCACATCCACGCCCACCTTGGGCTTTGCATCCCGGCATACCTCGGCCAGGATCTTACCCGCCTTCCTGTACTTATCCAGCACCTCAGCGTCCATCGTTGTCAACCCTCCATGGATGATTGAAGATTTAGATTTGGAATTTAGATGGAAGGTCAATATAAAATGGTAAGATCAAAGCTTAAGATCAAACCTTCAGGCGCCTCTCAAAGACCGTGAGGTCATCGCAGCCCCTGGATGTAACCACCACAAGATCCTCGAGCCTTATCCCTCCGATGCCAGGGTAATAGAGGCCGGGCTCTACAGTGACCACGTTATTTGCCTCCAGAACCTCGCCTGCTTCGCTCAAGGATGGATGCTCGTGGACCTCCAGGCCCACGCCATGGCCCGTGGAGTGGGTAAAGCCCCTGCCATCGGTTTCATGGTAGCCACGATCCTTGAAGACCTCAGCAACCCTGGAGTGGACCTCCTTTCCAGTGACCTCCGCCCTCACCGCTACCAGGCCCGCGTCCTGGGCGGCGGTGACGGCCTCGAACATCTCTGTAACCTCGGGGCTCGCCTCACCCTTGAGCACGGTGCGGGTCATATCTGCGAAGTACCTGCTGCTCTTGGACCTGGGAAATATGTCCAGGACTATGGGCGAGTTTGCAGGCAGAGGCCCGCTTCCCTGGCAGTGTGGGTCCACTGCCTGATCTCCTCCGGCTACGATGGTGTCCACGGCCTCGCAGCCCTCCTCCAGCAGGGCCACCTCGATGGCATTCCTGACTTTCTCAGAGGTCAAGGGTACATCACCGGAGTAAAGGATGTCACCTTTGGGCTTTGAGGCAGCTATGAGGTCTATAGCGATCTTCATAGAGGCCTGACAGGATCTCTGAGCGACCTTTATGGCCTCTATCTCCGATGGGCTCTTGACTGCCCTCAACCCTGCCACGGGGCTCTCAACAGGGATGACATCAAAATCCTCTGATAAGGAGCTATAGATCCCCACGGGAAACCTCATGGGTACCCCAAGGCGCTTTATCCAGTGGTCCTTGAGAAAATCTTTAAGAACCGACAGGTATGCCGCCTCGGGCTTTCCCAGGGCTCTCAGCTTCTCCTTTGCCCCGTAGTCCGAGGTGCTAACCACCTGATCTGCCGAAGATTCCTTGGAGGCCCTGCCCTTCTCCATGGATGATACAAGAAGAGTAAGCTTATCCGAAGCTAAAAGAGCAAAGCGGTCGCCCGCCAGGAACCTGGAAAGATAGTACATGTCCAGGTCGCAGTAGCTGTCGCCTATGAAGAGCAGACCCTCTAGGTCTTTTTCTTTTCTGTAATTGCGCAGGAAACCTCTGATGCGGTCTTCCACTTTATCGCCCCTACGACCTCTCTTACAAAGGAGGTCACATCCTCACTCCGCTCCACAGCGGTGCCCGTGACCACCACGTCTGCCCCGGCCTTAACTACTTCAGCCGCGGCGCTTCCGCTCCTTATTCCACCCCCGACCACCAGCAATCCATCTCTAAGGACGCTCTTTACCATGGAGATCATCCTGGCATCGACGGGCGAATCAGCACCTGAACCGGCCTCGAGGTATACAAGCCTCATGCCCATGAACTTCCCGGCCAGGGCATAGGCCGCCGCGATCTCAGGCTTCCTCCTTGGTATCAGCCTGGCATCGCCCACCCAGCCTACAGTGCCTCCGGGCTCCACTATGATATAGGCCATGGGCATGGGCTCTATGCCATACCTCATCACTATGGGCGCCCCCATGGCTTGGTTCTCTATGATGTAGCTGGTGGACCTGGAGTTCAAAAGGCTCATGAAGAAGACGGCATCGGCGTTGTCGCAGAG
>CAZKWM010000083.1:7143-8300 GCA_964556405.1 uncultured Methanotrichaceae archaeon
CCGATCTCGAACCTCATATCAGCCTAAAGGTCTAAGCGGACCTGCTCTCCTTGGACTTCATCCTCAGGCCACGGTACCCGCACTTGCGGCACCTGGTAGCCTTGACGGGATTTCGAGCATTACATCGCATGCAGACCTTCAAATTGAGAATTCTGTTCTCCGCCTCTGGAAACCTGGCCATTTGACATCAACCTTCTATGGAATGATCTTTATTTGTTTTATCTGGCTTTTTTTGCCTTATAGGCTTTGTTTTAGCGCCGGGGTTGGGATTTTCCCCTCAGGTCTTTAACGGCCTGAGGATTTGAACCCAAGTGCCCCCGGAGGAGGCAACAGGTCTCGAGCCTGCCGCGTTTGGACTCGCCGCGCCCAAAAGCACGGCGATTAGTCCGCTCTGCCACCCCGGCTCGACCTAATCACGTAAACGCCATGCTTTATATGTGTTGTGTTGGCTCTGGGCGCGACCCTTCGACAAAGTTCAATTCGGGAAAAGACCATCGATATATATTACCAGATTGATAGAAAATTGGACCTCATCCCATTCCATCAGACCAAAAGGTATAACCATAATTTAGTATGCGCTTCTGTGGATAATGAAATTACTCAGCATGCTTGCCCAGCTGCCACATCTGCGGTCCCTAACCCCTCATCTAGGGAAAATATCCTAATTCACATTACAAGGCTAATCGGGCCCAGGGCAGAACAGATGTCTTCCAGCCTTAGTTCCCAAGATAACTGATAGAACCTTTATCACAATTCTGGCGCTCCGTTGGCCCCATTAAGAGCAATCTATGAACATCATCGATTCATTCCAGTATGCAATAAGTTAAAAGACGATAAAACAGTCCCAACCCGATAAAGTAAGGATTAACTACATAGCTATCGCCCAATCAATCCGGCTTGTAATCAAACACCCGTAATCAAAAGCCCAATTCACAATTATGGATGGTATACCCCATGACTCTCCGAGATGAAGCTCTAGATTTTCACCGCACAGCCCAGGGAAAGATCGCCGTCCACAGCAAGGTCCCATGCTGCACAAAGAAGGATTTGAGCCTGGCCTACACCCCGGGCGTAGCAGAGCCCTGCAAGGAGATAGAGAAGAACCCCGATGACATCTACCAGTACACCTCCAAGGGAAATCTGGTGGCAGTGGTCAC
>CAZKWM010000083.1:8400-10040 GCA_964556405.1 uncultured Methanotrichaceae archaeon
GCCATCGTCACCGCCGCCGCCCTCATCAACGCCTTGAAGGTGGTAGGCAAGAGCTTCCCCGAGGTTAAGATCGCCGTGAGCGGCGCAGGAGCGGCGGGCATCGCCGTAACGAAGTTCCTCTTGAGCTTTGGAGCCAAAGATGTCATACTCTGCGACAGCAAAGGCGCCATAAGCCTCGACAGAACCGATCTCAACTGGGCCAAGAAGGATATCGCGAAGATCACGAACCCTAGGAATGTTAATGGATCTCTAGCAGATGCTATGAAAGGCGCCGACGTCTTCATAGGTTTATCCGTGGCTGGAATCGTCAGCGAGGATATGGTCAGGTCCATGGCGCCAAAAGCCGTAGTATTCGCCATGGCCAACCCCGTGCCCGAGATCATGCCCGACCTGGCCAGGGAGGCCGGAGCAGCAGTGATAGCCACCGGCAGATCCGACTTCCCCAACCAGGTCAACAACGTCTTGGGCTTCCCCGGCATCTTCAGGGGCGCCCTGGATGTGAGGGCAAAGGACATCAACGAAGCTATGAAGAAAGCGGCATCGGTTGCGATTGCTAGCCTGGTAGAGCAGGTGGTCCCTGAAATGATCATACCCTCGCCCCTGGACAGGAGGGTTGTACCGACGGTGGCTGAGGCCGTGGCCAGGGCTGCCATAGAAACGGGGATTGCGAGAAAGCCCATAGATCCAAAAGAGATCGGGAAGAAGGCAGAGGCCATGGTAAAACAGCTTGAGGCCAATCTCTGCCGCATAGCCTGAGACTGCTGCTTTCTTTTATGTTTTTTCTTGCTAGTTCTTTGCTTTTCTTCGGCTTTTTTAAGCCGCATATGGCAATTGCCATCTTTTATCCCTTCTTTTAACTAGACACCGGCCCAGCTACCTAGGCATCTACCGTCGTCGAATCCAGCATCATGTAAATCGTCTCGCTGGGATACTCATGGAAATAAGCCAAGACCAGGCCCGATGCAGCACCTTAGGTCACAGTATAGGTCACTCCACCTCCCGGGTTTTGATAGACCAGGGTAACAGCATCCCATCCCCTGTCAGCTACAGAGTAGGGCGTTTGGCCCATGATGGCATACGATACGCCGGTATCATCCTTGAAGGACCCTGTGGGTTTATGGGATCGATCCAGAACCGTCCAAGACAGGCAGCTCCGCGCCATCAAAAGCAGGTGATCTGCTAGATCTGGCCTGTGAGGGGATTATAGGCGGATGCCATGCCGATAGTTCATCTGGCAGTGACTTGATCGACCTGATTTATCACATAAACTTCAGCCCCACCGTTGGGGACAGCTGTACCACGAGCCTCATCTCACCCCCTTGAGAGAATCTTGTAGGTAGCCGAAACACCGGGCTGGGCCCACTCAGGAAAAGTTGCCCCTCCAACTCCTATTATGAGGATGGAGATCAGTAGAAGCGGTAAGAATTTCATAAGCGAATCTGTCAGGATTGAGGACTATATATTTTTCCATAATTCGAGCCTAGGGACATGAACTTACCGGATTAGCGATCTAGGTCCATTAAGTAACCTAAGATCTATTGAGCTAAGATCCGTAGAAATGAGAGCTGCCGAGATGGGATCCATTAAGATCTATCTCAGCATCACCTTGCCCAGGGTGACCAGAAAGAGGGCCATAAGCA
>CAZKWM010000084.1:0-9886 GCA_964556405.1 uncultured Methanotrichaceae archaeon
CCATTCAAGAGGTAATTCCTAATGGTGGTATAAATAGTTTTGAAAGGGGCTCAATCATTGTTTTCTAGAAGCCATCTTCTTCCTAGAATCCTCTTTCCTCAGAGCCTGGTTTTTCACCATAGTCCTGAGTCTCAGATGCTTGGCCTTGGTAGCATCGAAGAGCCTATCGAAGACCATGGGGGTCATCTCCCGGATAACCTTCAAGCCCTCCTCGGTGATGCCGCCATTCGTCGCTGTAGATGAGATCAGCTCATCTAGGCCCTCCTCAGAGAGGATATCCGAGGTTCCAGCCAGGGTCTCCTTGATGAGCCACTCGGCATGTTCCCTGGGCACCCCCCTGCTGGTCGCGGCCCTGGCAAACTCCTTCATGAGGGCTGCTATGTATCCAGGACCGCAGCTGGTAATGTCCGCCAGCACCTCGAAGTCTTCCTCGTCGGCTAGAGCTGGGCTGCTGATGGTTCCAAAGATGGACATGGCTGTATCCCTGTCCGTCTCGGTGGTCCTGGGGCCGAAGGCAACCAGGGATACACCTCTCAAATGCTCTGAGGTAATGCTAGGCACCACTCTGACCACCCTGGCAGATGTTGATGACGATAGATCCTCCAGGGGAAAATCCACAGCCGTAGATATCAGAAGCTTCTCGTGGGTGAGAACATCTTTGAGCTCCTCCAGGACATCCCTAATGTCCAGGGGACGAAGGCAGAGTATCACCACATCGGACCTGCTTGCTACTTCCTTGTTATCCCCGACCTTGATGCCCGTCAAGTCCTCCAGGGATCTGAGCTTCTCAGGAGTCCTGTTGCTAGCGGTGATCTCATCAGCTGTCACAGCCCCTATCTCTATCAGCTTCCGGACCATCAGGCTTCCGAGGTGGCCCGTGCCGATGATTCCAACGCGCATTAGCCGTTTCCCCTTGATGCTTTAAGTAACACTGTGAGCCTCACCTGTAGCACTAGAAATATCAGAGGCTGTATCCCCGTGGTTTATCTCCATGAAGGCAAGCGAATGCCGGCAGGGGTTTCAGTCTTTCCTCCAGTGTTCTTTATAGGACAATATACTTAAAATTTCCTGGGGGTATCTGTAATTATCTCTCTTATATTTGATACATATGCAGTTAAGCCAGAGGAGAAAGTCATGGAGATGGTTGCTCATCTGAAGATCTGTGATATAGGACGCCTCTGCCTATCATAGCTCTATTTACCCATACTTTCACGGAGCTTGGCATACCACTACTACGGCACTGAGTCTAGCTGAATCCGGCATTAAATATAGCTTAGAGACAGTAAGCTGGTCATGAATGGTTGGTTTCTAAAGAGAGTATCTGAGGTTGTTATAACTAATCAATAATATTTAGAATAATTTATAATATTAATAAAAAGAAAACACTTTTCAGTCCGCTAATTTTCCCTCTATGTCTTTTATTATTACAAAGATCTTAAAACATTTGATTAAAAAATCCTGAAACCCTTATCCTTGAGATGCCCTAAGCATGGAATGAATGCTTTTATAAAGGTATTACGTTCTCAAGGCTACACTTGGGCTTGCTGGTCATGTCTTCAGGAGGAAAATTCGAGGTGACAGAAATCTAAGTTTAAAAACCGACCGAAGCTGGTATATATATACATATATAATAATTATACAGTTAGTATGCCGCAATGTGTACGGATGAGCTGTAGCCGATTAAGATCCGATGGATGATGCCCTCCTCCGGAACGCCACGCCTAATTGTGAAAGTTTCGGCAAAGATGAAGGCATCTCGTTTATCTCAGACGTGTGCGGCTAACACAGGATGAGCGCAGTCCCCACATTATCTGGTGTAGGGTCCCTGTAACAGGGGGTGCTGTGGTAAAGTCCAGTTCTGCCTCGCCTGCGTTGCGTGAGCGCAGAGGATGTATACCCTACGTGGTCCCCCTCTGTTTTGGGTATGAGGCGGGTGCACTCTTCTTTCACTCGGCGACAGAAGGGCGGAAGCTGGAGATTCTCCAGAAAAATCCCAGGGTTAGCTTTGAGATAGACATCGATTGGGAGCTTATAAGATCCGGAGGTCACTGTAGCTTAAAATATAGAAGTGTTATTGGATCTGGCAAAGCTTCTCTTATCAAGGCATCGGAGGATAAATGCAAGGCTTTAGATCTGATAATGAGACATTGCCATCAAGAACCCATTGCCTATCCGGAGCCTGTCCTCCTGGGGGTAACAATCATCAAAGTTGAGATAGAGGAAATGACCGGGAAGACATCTATATAGATTTATACGATGCGTGAGTAATTCCTTTGATAATATGTGTAATTTGCAAGCCTAGAAAACATAGGAACTCATAGATTCAGGCCTGTAAGATATTTTATAAATATGCTTTCAAACTCGATACCGGTGCCTTGGCACTTCATATTCAATATCGTCGAAATCGCATCGCATCGGCATGCTCGACCGATATTAGGTGCCTAAGCCAATCTGTGCCTATAGTGTCTGGAATGGTCGGTTAGGTAAACTTATGATATGTAGAGTTTAGGGGGTACGCTCGAATACATGTGAATCTTTGGATTAAAAAAAGGGAGGGACTCTACATCCTGTTGCGATTACATTGCAACTCCCGTTAGTTCTTCGAATTAACGAGGCCTGCCTGAAGGCCGGGGTCTTTCGCCCCCTCTCCGCTCCCCGATGAGGATAAAAATCAACTAATGCGTTCTATCTCCATGGTATCCAAGGTCTTATTGATACCATCTCTTGTCTCATCATCGGTCATTATCTTTATCAATACCTTCTCACGGGAGCTATTGTTCCTGTTATCCAGCCAATAGACGGCGCTTAAATCATACCCATTATCTCTGGTCTTCAGGGCATAAACAGCGCTCTTACCATCGATGGTACGGCTCATGATATCGGACTCGGAGATACCCAAGCTTCTGGCAATGGATCGGCCATCCGCCGCAGGATCTACCTTCTGAGGATCATGGAACCGGGTTATGATCATGTCCATGTACCATTTCTTGGCGGTGAAGACCAGATCATAAGACGTGTAAGGCTGCCCTGTATAAGAGCTGGAATCCCTCATATCCACTTCATCGGTCAGCATATCGAAGGAGACTTTATACGGACCGCTATGCTGAGACACCTTGACTGAGGAGGCCAGAGGTGTCAGCGCTGCCAATCCTATTAATCCTATTAAGGCCAAGGTACTATATTCATTGGACATTATAAATCCTCCTACTGCCTATAGGACCCCTAGTTAATCTTACCTCAGCAGTATCATCATCCACCATAGCCTTGTCCCATCAAGGCAACCGAGCTGAAAGGCATGGGGCCCATACAATCCCTTTTTTATCCCCTCATCTATCGTCCGAGATCTTCCCAGGCAAAAATCAACCAGGTCTACGAAGATTCAAGGCTGAAGTCCCTTCTAACCTGAGAGGCTTTAATCTATCTGTGATAAGTCAAGGATTCCCCTTCAATGAACATTCTGAGTCTTTGCTGTGTTCAATGTAATCATGCTGCGATCTTCAATTTCCGCTCGTCTTAGGTTCATAGATCATATTTCCAAAGAGTAATTTGAAGCTCTAGCTTGATCAAAGGGAAGTTCTATGCGCGAAGGATTGGTATCTTATTCAAGGCTCTGGTATTTTCTTCAATATATCATGAGCATAGCATTAAAATCGATCTTTTTGTCCAAAATTTAGAAAATATGCCATAGTTATAGGTGATAGAAGACATGCTCAAGTTGGGATGGAAAGCGGGACCCAAGTAGTGCCCTCCAAAGGACCTCCTGGACTACGTCATGACCGCCGAGGCCACAGGTTTCGATTCTATAGACGTCAGCGACCATTTTCACCCCTGGGATGAGAAAGGCAACGCTTGCTTCACATGGACCTGGCTTGGGGCCGCGGCAGCAAAAACCTCCAGGATAGAGCTCGGAAACGGCGTCAACTGTCCCATACTGCGTTATCACCCGGCGGTGGTCGCCCAGGCCTCGGCAACCCTGGGAATCTTCGACCATGGAAGGTCGTACTTGGTGGTAGTCACCGGCGAAGTCCTGAATGAATACGCAGTCACTGGCCTTAGGCCAGACTACGATGAGTATCAGGGAATGCTCTGGGAGGCCATAGAGATCATAAGGGCCCTGTGGCTCGGGGATGAGGTTAACTACAACGGGGCCTACTATCACACTCGCAAGGCTAAGCTCTACACCCGGACTGACAAGCCCATACCCTTCTATATATCGACCATGGTTCCTGAAAGCTCCGAGTTCGCCAGAATGCACGGAGAGCGGTGGGCGTAGAGGAGATGGCGGGCTACAAGAAGATCACGGAGAACTTCGAGGACGGAGCAAAAAGCCAGGGAAATGGGCCCATCCAGGATGCCGAGGCTGATAGAGCTCAACGTTGCCTACATCGATAACGAGAAGTCGGCTGTAAAGGCCATGAAGGACTACTGGGCAGGAGCCTTCATCCTCGCCCTCTTCGACCAGAAGATCTAAACCCCTAAGATGTCGGCCAAAAATGGGGCGCCTGTGGGCAAAGGCACCCTGGAGGAGAAGATGTGCATCTCCACGGATCCTGACGGATACATCGATTTCATAAAGCCTTATGTGGATGCAGGTTTTACCCACATGTACTTCCACACGGCAGGGCCGGATCGGAAGGAGTTTTTGCAGGGCTTTGGAAAGAACGTCCTGCCGAGGATGAGGTAGCAGTTTGGGCGCTGAAGCATCTTCTTCAGCTCCATAAAATGCTTCATAAGATGCTCAACAGGATATTACTATTACCTATCTCCGATAATTAGCTCCAATATTGCAATAAGATCATCTATGGCCCTCATGGAGGAGCGTGGATCACTTGGGCGGGGCACCGCTCGGCCGCTTCTTTGACGCAGTCCTCCAGCTCTGGCGGCGCCTCGCCCTCTCCTAAATTTCCTTTCCTGTACTTTTCTATAACGCCGCTTCGATTATCCTCCATATTTTCCTGGAAGAACTCTGGGCAGCCGGTCCAGCATGCTCCGCAGCTAATGCATCCGTCTCTATCTATGACCACTTTGACCAAGCCAAAACCTCCGCCATGCAGTCATCGCTAATCTTTTTGCAGCGGCATCTCTCCTTTCTCCGCCTCAAGCCTTTTCTCCCGCACCCGCTTCACCTTCTCTACCTCATCCCTGAAGTCCATAAAATCCTCCTGACAGCCCATGAAGCATCCCCCTTAAGGCCACAAGTAATATACAATCGTCTTCCTAGGTGTTAAATACTTTCGAGATGATATTAGTTTGGAGTAGATCGATAATCGATGGACACCAATAAGATCAATACCAATCAGACCAAAAAGGTAGCTCAGGTGGTCTCCCAGGCCGAGATCTTCCAATCGGTGAGCTACGCGGCAGTGAAGGCCAGGGTCACTCGGCTGGAGCAGGGCGAGATCATAAAAATCAGCCGGCACGAGTTCGTGATAGACGAGGACGACGCCGATGTCTAACGTCCAGATGATCAAGTCCAGGGACAAGATAGAAAGCCTGGTGGCTGCCAAGGCCTTTGAGCTGGGAGTTGATCTGAAATCCATGGCCGAAGGCCAGAGGTCCCAGTGGATGGGGGAGTTCTTCGATGAGCTCCGGGATATACTCCAGAAGTGGCATCAGATAAAGGTCGGGCAGGGGCCGGGAGGAGACCTGTCCTTCGAGAAGGCAGCTTATAGGAACGACCTGGGGAAATGGCGTTAATTAGGAAGAGCGGATTTCCATACCCTAATTTAATTATCTCTCAAGATAGATCCCAAGAACGTTGTCTACAAAGGGATCTTTTATAAGTTAAAAGGAGATGAATAACTTTATTTTTATTAATTATATAATATTTTTTCTCTCTGCCAACCTTCTCGTGACTAAGCACACCACGGTCTTCCAGTATATTGATATATTTTGAGAGAATCGACGGCTTCAATGATAGCTTATCGGCCATATGGGAGGATATAGATCCAGATCCTGGCGCATCGATTAAAAGTAATATTGTATCCGTGGACCGCATCTGCTGGAGCAGGGAGGTCTGGTTTTTCTCCGCGACGTTGAGCTTTCCAGATACGAAATAGATCTTTAAATCGCCATCCTTCCGGTAGATTGTCAGCCATTTTTTTCCTCCAAATAATCCAAACTATGAGCCATGGTTGTGCTTAGATTTGTCGGTCTTTGCCAATAGGAGAATCAATAAGCGTGGAGATTTTTTATTTAAATCTTACTAGTCAATAAAAGGCCGGGACCGGGATTCGAACCCAGCTCGAGAGATCCACAGTCTCTCAGGATAACCACTACCCTATCCCGGCGCGCCACCCCACTGACACATTCCAGGCAGATAAAACTTTCCCCGGTAGGCCCTAAATCCCTTTCTTATCCGAGCCCTCTCCAGAAGATACGTCTTCTTCTTCGTACTGGAGAACGGAGATGCTTCCATCGGTATCAAGGTAGGCCTCTCTCACCTTGCTTAGATCATCTATGTCCTTTTCTCTCAAGGATTCCCTGAGATCGCCCAGGGTAGTCATCTCCCTGTCCAGCTCTTTCCAAACGACCTTTCTGTGATTTACCAGCTTTCTGAGCCCGTCTGCAGCCACCTTCCTAAAGGATCTACTCTTGAACTTGCCGTAAGACATCATGTATTGTGGCTATGAGAGTGCCTGCCGAGATCAAGCCCGTAATCAGGGACTGGTCATTGTTAGTCGAGACAGGGGATATGCTCTCGGAGACGATAAGCAGGCGCACAAGATCAAAGGGAGTTAGCTGCCCGAACTGGTGCCTTCCAATAAGCCTGAAAAGTATGAAAAGGAAGGAATATATTTCTGCCGATCTCAGCACAATCTTCCGAGGGAACTTGATAAATAGATAAAAGCCTCGTGAATCATCGTGAATTAGATCGATCGCTATTGTCGTCATCCCTTCTGGGTCCAAGGTAGGTGCTCTCGGTTACCTCCACCACCAGGGATACCAGATCATCCATCTGATTGATATAATAGACAGTCGCCAGGTCCCTTAAGGCTCCCTCGACCTGCTTATCCTTGTGGGCCTCATCTATGCAGAAGAGGATGAGCCTGGCCACCTCAGAAGCTCTCTTGATGTTGTCCCATTCTAGGTAAAAGTTCTGTATCTGAGTATCAGTTATGCAGAGTATGAGACAGCCCGGCCTCTCCTCAACCAACCTCAGTATGACCTCCCCTGGTATGCTGGTCCTTGCGCAGAGGTCCTCCACCAGGACGTCCTCTACAGCACTCAGATCTCTCGTCCATCCCTTGACCAGGTACTTCTCGCTGAAGTTTATGGCTGCAACCTCCGCCCCTTCCAGGTGGGCGAACTGGCTGGCCTTGAAGGCGGCCAGGGTGGCCTTGTGGGTCTTGGTGCCCGGATGGTGTCCCTCCATGGATCTGCTGCTGTCCAGGACCACCAGGATGTCAGGGACCTTCTCATCCAGGCCTGTCATGAGGCTGCTCTCCAGGTCCCTCTTGTAGGTGGTGACACCGGGTATCAGCCTGGGGCAGAGGCTCAGGGAGTAGGGGACGTCCATCTCGCTTGGGGGATCGGTGAGCCTCCACTTGGCAGGGCCTGACGGGTACCATCCTACCCTGGCGCTGGATCTCTGCCTCACCTGCACCGAGTAGCTCTGATCCCTGTACCACCTCTTGAGATCGCCGTGGAGACCGAGAACTGCCAGGGCTTTCTCGTACTTCTCTGGCTCCAGGGTGTTGGCCAGGGTAGCCAGAGGCACAGCCTCTGCATTTCCACTCAAAAGCTCCTCGGACCTGACTGGGCCTTTGCCCAGAAGTCCCGGATTTAAGGGCTCCAGCACCCGGGAGAGCTGCTGGCATTGCCTGGGCCAGAGGCTCTTATCCCTCACTCCAGGTGAAAAGGTCCGGAGGATAAGGCCGACTTCCGGGAAACTGCACCTTGGTAAATTGACCTTCCAGTACTCGGCCAGAAATCCCAGGATAACTTTATCCATCTCCGATATCTCCACCTGGCTGGCTAGCCTTTTCCATCCGAGGAGGACCTTCTCCTCATCCTCGGGGCTCCTCTCCAGACGGAAGGAGTCGGCCACGATATCTGTGAAGATATTTACCATGACCCTAGCAAGGGAGGGCTCCTTCAGCACCTGCATCGCTGATAAGGCAAGATTTCCTGAGGTCTCCAGGGACCTGGGGCAGAAGGTGTAGTGGACTATAAGGTGGTCGAAGAGGTTTTCTAGGTACAGATCGCCCTGGCCTAAGGTATCCTTATCAAGGATTATCCTGTAGTTCTGGAAGGGGAACTGGCCGTCCTCAGAAGGGCCAAGGATAGGCTGGGGGAGCTGAGGCCAGTGCCAGTTGGACCTCGATCTCTCCCAGATCTCCAGGATATGCTCAGGGGGTTCAAGGCTTGGCTTACAGAATCTCTCCGCCGACCGCCCCAGATCCTGCTTCAGGACCGTATCCTCCCTGGGTAAAAATGGTTCCGCCTTTCATCCTCCATCCGGCCCTGGCACCAGCCATCCCCATGACCTTGATCTCTCCGCCGCTCATGAGTAGTCCCAGGTAGTCGCAAGCATTGCCTTTTATCCTCAGGCTTCCCTGGCGCATGAGCCATCCTGCCCTCTCGCCGCAGCTTCCCCGGACGGCGATCCTCCCTCCGGAGTTCCCAAGGCCTGTAAAGTTGCCGCTGCTGCCCAGGATCACGCCCCAGCCACCTTTCATGCACTTGAAGGCGTAATCGCCGCAGGAGTCGGCCACAATTCCCCCTTCGGACATATCCTGGCCCAGGTGGCTTCCGGCCGGGCCTTTGACGAAGATCCTGCCACCGCTCATCCTTTCTCCAAGGTGATTTCCTTCGTTTCCTCCGACCTCCAGGATGAGCACGCCGGATGACATTTGGAATCCGGCAAAATCCCTCCCGGGAAGCCTCAGGGGAACCAGGCTTCTTTCAGAGGCGACGCTGGTAAGGCAGCCCCACAGTTCCATGTACTTTTTGCCGGGATCTGTAGATAGAAGATTGGGAAGTATTCTGTCGTCCACAAGCTCAGCCACCTGATCCTTGGAGGGCCTTGGGCCGAGGCGCTCGGATAGGTCCTCCAGGCCGAAGACCACGTCGCCTTTGTGGGTCTCCAGGTGCCTAGACCTCGCCTTTCCCTGATAGGCCTTGTCCATAAAGCCATTTAGGCCCACGCCATCCCCTCCATCATACCTTTCATCAGGCTACCATCCCCATCACATCATCCTCTCCAGTGCAGGCACGTAATCGAGCCTGGCAATGGGATCGTCGTAACTTGACAGCTCCTTTATGGCATCCCTGGGAGATGTCTCACCATCTATCGCCGATGAGTAGAGCATGTTCATCTCGCCCCTCTCATTAAGAGTCCTGTCTATGCTCTTGCCTATTAGATTGGAGACGAAGGCCTTTTTGTCAGCGCCGTAGTAGGGAGGTCGATCGAAGGCTGAACGCAGTGGATTCACCCTGTGCCATATCACATAAGGCGCCACCGATCTCAAGACCTCCACATTGCCGGGGCTAGAGGTCAGATAGGCCATGGCTCTGGTGAAGTCCCTCAGGTCCTGCCTGACGCGGTCGGAGAGGCCCTGATCTACCTGCCAGCAAAGGACCTCTGGGTTGTTGAAGTAGTGGCAACCGTTGCAGAGCCCTTTGCTGGGCTTGGTTCCTGAGAGCTGGGTTTTGTCGAAGCCCGGGGCGCGTTCGCAGAGGGTGAAGTCCCTGAGGAGGGATACTGCCGCCAGCTCCACCTGGCTCTCCAGGGGCTTTGCTGCCGTGTCCCTGCGTAGGGCCTTGAGATCTGAAGGGGAGAACCTGGGCAGCGCCTCTGCCAGATCAAAGACATCCCTCTCCCTCTCAGATATGGATAAACTTCCCAGAAAATCGGGCTGGTTGGCAGGAACGCAAGCCGATA
>CAZKWM010000085.1:0-9729 GCA_964556405.1 uncultured Methanotrichaceae archaeon
CGAGATTCGTTGCTCAGGCGCAAGCCCAGCCCTTTAGGGAGGGGTAGTTGACTAAAACCAGACACGACAGATAAAGTCAGGAGATATCAATATGGACTGGGGAGAGAAGTTTCTTGACGAATTTCTTGGTTATCTTCAAAACCAGGACATCGCGGGGCTTGTGCGCAGCTATCACCGGGATGCCGAGCTTGTACCCCTCGATTTTGCCCTAAAAGGCGCAGCTGCCATCAAGCAGTACTGCAGAGAGGCTTCTCAAAAGATCAGGAAAGATTCAAAGCATGAATATGGAGGCATACTTCGATTCAGACGATATGGTCCCCTTCACCATGAGCATAGTATCAGAGAACTTAGGAACAGTCATTGCCAGGGATAAGCACTGTATGTGAGAGATGAAAAGATCTTCAGGCATATAGCCCTAACCTTATCGCCTGAAAGGGACAGGAAGATATGCCAAGGGCTAAAGTAATACTTACGAGGCCTCATAAGGCAGGAATCTATTTCTCTCCTAAGATAAGATGAAGCCCCATCATGGCTTCATCCAACCAGTCTTCCTCCATCTTACAGGAACCGCAATTCCATCTAGCCTCGAGCTTCGAGCCCGGGGGCTCCCAGCCCGAGGCCATAAAGAAGCTCATTTCAGGCCTGGAATCAGGAAAGCAATCCCAGACCCTACTTGGCGTCACGGGCTCAGGCAAGACCTACACCATAGCCAACATCATCAACCAGGTCAAAAAACCGACTTTAGTCATAGCCCACAACAAGACTTTAGCGGCCCAGCTATACAATGAATTCAAAGAATTCTTCCCCCATAACAGGGTGGAGTACTTCGTATCCTACTACGATTATTACCAGCCTGAGTCCTACATCCCCTCCAAGGACCAGTACATAGAGAAGGACTCATCTATAAACCCAAAGATAGAGCAGATGAGGCTTGCAGCGACAGCTTCTCTTATGTCCCGCCAAGATGTGATAGTGGTCGCCTCCGTTTCCTGCATCTACAGCCTGGGCGATCCTGAGAACTTCGAGGGCATGGGCCTCGAGATCAAAGTTGGAGACAGGATATCCAGAAAGGAGATCCTGGGAAAGCTGGTCGATATCCTTTATGAAAGAAACGACGTGGAACTCATGCCCGGCAGGTTCAGGGTAAAAGGAGACACTATCGACCTGATTCCAGGATACTTCAATGACATCATCAGAATCGAGCTCTTCGGGGACGAGATAGACCGCATATCCGAGATCGATAAGCTCAACGGCCAGAAGAAGGAGGACTTAAGCTACTTCTACGTCTACCCCTCCAGGCACTATGTGATCCCTGAGGAGGATCAAAAGAGAGCTATAGGGTCCATTCTCCAGGAGCTGAAAGAGAGGCTGCCCCAGCTTGGCATGGTCGAATCCTATCGGTTGAAGCAGCGCACCCTGGCCGATATGGAGATGATACAGGAAACCAGGAGCTGTAAGGGTATAGAGAACTACTCCCGCCACTTCGACGACCGAAAGCCCGGGGAGAAGCCTTACTGCCTCCTTGATTATTTCCCCGAGAATTTTCTTCTGATAATCGACGAGAGCCATCAGACCCTTCCCCAGATCCATGGCATGTACAATGGCGACAGGTCACGAAAAAAGAGCCTCATAGATTATGGCTTCCGCCTCCCTAGCGCCTACGATAACCGGCCCCTGCGCTTCGATGAGTTCGAGAAGTATATGAAAAATATCATCTTCGTCTCGGCCACTCCGGGAGACTACGAGCTGGAGAAGTCTGATCAGGTCGTAGAGCAGGTCATCCGTCCCACAGGCCTCCTCGACCCGATGGTGGAGATCCGCCCCATAGATGGCCAGGTCAGAGATGTCATGGCAGAGGTCGAAAAGGTCATCGATATGGGAGACCGGGCCCTGGTGACCACCCTCACTAAGAAGCTGGCCGAAGAGCTGACCGATTACTTTGCCCAAAACGGCATAAAGACCAGGTACCTTCATTCGGATATCCAGACAATAGAGCGGACGGAGATCATAAGGGAGCTCAGGCTCGGGAAGTTCGACGTCCTGGTGGGCATAAACCTCCTTAGAGAAGGGCTCGATATACCTGAGGTGGGTTTCATCGGCATACTTGATGCTGATAAAGAGGGATTTTTAAGAGATGCCAGGAGCCTCATACAGATCATCGGCCGGGCTTCAAGGAACGCCGCCTCCAAGGTCGTTCTATATGCCGATAACTTGACTGGCTCTATTAAGACGGCAGTCAGGGAGACAGAGAGGAGGAGGGCCCTTCAGATGGCTTACAACCAGAAGCACGGCATCGTTCCCAAGACCATCAAGAAGCCCATAAGGGAGAAAGTCGTGGATATCACCGATACCAGGCACATACCCAAAGCTGATCTCCCCAATGTGATCCTAGAGCTCACGGCCGATATGGAGGCCGCTGCAGAAAGGCTGGAGTTCGAGAAGGCAATTCAGCTCAGGGATACCATAAGGAAGCTTGAGAAGGACCTGAAAGCAAGGTGAGATCAGAAGGATGCCCGAGCTCCCCGAGGCTGAGACGGTAAGGAGGAATTTAGAGGCCAATTGTCTTGGAAAGAGCATAGCGGAGGTGGTGGTGAGGGATGATCGTGTCCTAGATAACGTAGATGCTGCCTTCCTTACAAAGAGCTTGAAGGGCCGCAGGTTTACCTCCTCCATCAGGCACGGAAAGAGGATCTTTCTTAAGGCAGAGGATTTGCATGTCCAGAACAAACAGGTTAAGGATGAACGAGCAAAAAACCAACAGATGGAGAACCATCAGTCAAAGGACCTGTGGTTCACCACCCACCTTGGGATGACAGGCTGGATCGATTATCTGAATATCCCAGAGGGTGAACGATCAATAAGGGCCTCTCCTTATGAACCTCGTTACACTCGTCTTCTTATCATATTCGACCATGGTGGCATGGCCTACACCGATCCCAGGCTCTTTGGCCGCCTGGGTCTCACAGAAAGCCCTGAGGAATTCATAAATCAAAGGAAGCTTGGGCCTGATGCCCTCAAGATGGATTTTGATGAGTTCTCCAAGGGCCTTAGGAGAAGGAAGGCAAGCATCAAGACCATCCTCCTCGATCAGGGCTTCATAGCAGGTCTTGGAAACCTCTACGCCGATGAGGTGTTATTCCAGGCTGGTATTAATCCACAGGCCAAGTCTTATACCATAGAGGATACCAGATCCAGCAGGCTATTCCAAGCCATCCAAGAAGTGTTAAATACAGCTATAAGCAACAGCTCGGATTTAAACCTCCTGCCCGAATCCTATCTTCTACCTCATCGCCATCGCTGCTGTAGATGTCCTAAGGATGGCAGTGCCCTGGAAGTTATAAAGGTTAACGGCAGGACTACATATTTCTGCCCGGAGCATCAGGGCTAATATCCTATACGTTTTTTTTATCCATTTAGCTGTAGCAATAAGACATAAATACCTCGCCATATGCGATCATATGTCATCGTTGTTAATTAAAAGTCAAGAACGGATGATAATGGTAGTAGCATCTTTGATTCAATAGCTAGCTTTGAATGCTATTGATAAAGAGCGCTATTGGATAAAGTTAGTCATAGAAGGGGTAACGGGTGGTACGAAGATAGAGGGAGCAATACCGTGGATCGCTGCAATTCTGGCCTATACCGAACATCTAAATTCAATGTCTACGCCAAATAACTAATTTAAACGGCACAACAGCCGAACTTAATATATCTTCAGCAGGATCTATCCTTAGAGGATGAAGAACGCCATAGAAAAGATATCTCTGGTCAAGGGTGACATCCCCTGTCAGAAAGTCGATGCCATAGTCAATGCAGCTAACAGCTCTCTTTTAGGCGGAGGTGGGGTCGATGGAGCCATCCACAGAGCTGCCGGGCTTGAGCTCCTGGAGGAGTGCAGAACCCTAGGCGGCTGCCCGACGGGCGAGGCCAGGGTGACCAAAGGCTATCGCTTGCCAGCCCGGTGGGTAGATCCACACTGTAGGACCCATCTGGAGGGGCGGCGATAGAGATGAGGACGATTTGCTATCAAAATGTCACAAAAATAGCCTCAATCTTGCTGAAGAGAAAGGGGCTAAAAACGTGGCCTTCCTGGCCATAAGCACAGGAGCCTACGGCTTTCCCATGGAAAGGGCAGCTAAGATCGCTGTAAGGGAAGTAAGAGAATATTTGATCAATCCGAGCAAGAGTTCATCTCTGGAGAGAGTCATCTTCATCTGTTTTAACGATGATGCCTACAGATCTTACATGAAGGCTTTAGAAGATTCAAGACTTAATAAGGCCTGATGAAGGCCTTTCTTGAAACCAAAAACGCTAATATCAGGCTTATCACATCTCCTGCCATGGATCAGTTCCCTATATCCGATTGGGGTGGTCTTCCCTGGTAGAGCTAAAAGAGATCGCAGCTAGACTCCTTTTAACCACGTCCCTGTCAGATGAAACGGTCTTTGGTCTCCTAGATACCAGGTACACCACCGTGGACTATTATCGCATGGCCTGCCACGCCATCTTCGATTGCAAGAGATGCGCAAACTGCTGTACCACAGGCAACCCAATAAGGCTCAGGCGAGAGGATGCAGCCAGGATCGCCAGGCACTTTAAGATCCCCGTGGATAAAGTCATAAAGAAATACACGATCCCCGACGGCAAGGGATATTTAAAGTTCAAGGCCGTGGAGCCCTGCCGGTTCTATGATCCATCCATCAAAGGTTGCAGGATCTACGATGCCAGGCCCTGGTCGTGCCGGATCTTTCCCTTCCTGGGCATCTACGGATCTGAGGATAAGGTACTTGTCCACGAGTCCTGCCTGGGATCCATGGAAGCCCACCAGTCCCTCATGGCTGCTCTTGAAGAGGTTCAAAGGGAGCAAAAACAAAAGGATCTTGGAAGAGGCGATGAAACTGATAAGAAAACAGATAAAGAGGATATCATAAGGGCCAAGGAGTGGTTCAGGGCTCTTCTGGAAGATCTAGATCGCTGACCATCTCCCCAAAGCACTCCTCCAGGGTGGCCCTGGCCTTCTCCCGAACCTCAAAGGGGCATATCTGGCAGGCCTTTTTCAGGTGCTCTACGGCCTTCCTATCCCCAATTTCTCCCAAACTCCAGGCAGCCCAGGCCCTGATATCCCTCCAGTCATCCCCAAAGACTATATCCACCAATGGCTCCAGGGCATCGCTATGGCCAATTTCTCCAAGGGTGGTGACCGCGGTAAGCCTGATCTCCGGGACCTCATCCTTGAGGGCGTCCAGGGCAATCGAACAGGCCTTCTGGCCTTTTATCTTCCCCAGGGACCTGAGAGCTTCCTCCCTCACAACGGCCTTTTCATCTGCCAGGACCGTAGCTAAAGTTTCCAATGCCTTCTCGGATCTTATCTCCCCCAGGAAGGCAGTGGCCCTCCGCCTGACCTCTGTGTCCTCGTCTTTGACCTGGCCCACCACATCATCCAGGGCAGCAGCATGCTTTAGCCGCGCCAGTCCGATTATGGCCATTCCTCTGGTCTCGGGTGCCGGATGTTTTAAAAGCTCCATCAGGGCGTCGACTGCGCCTAAGTTTCTCAAGGCCATGGCAGCCCTGAGCCTCACATCCTTGGCGTCATCGGATTTCATGGCATCCACCAGGTGATGTGCAGCGCTTCTATCTCCCACTTCCTCCAGGGCGGCAGCGCACCATTCCCTCACAGTGTGGTCTGGATCGGAGAGCATGGCCCTGGCCAGGAGATCGATGGACCTCACACACTTAATTTTTCCCAGGGCCCAGGCAGCCTTGTACCTAATCTCGGATTGCTCTCCGTTCTCCAGGGCATCAACGAGAGCATCTATAGACTTCTCACCCAAGCCCACCAGAGCCCAGGCGGCTTTTTGGCGCTCGAAATAGTTATCACTGTTTTTCAGCTTGGTTATGAGATCACGAGGACCTTCCATGCTCCTTTATACCACGCAAGGTATTTTAAAACCTTATCCATCCAAGAAGGATAATATCTTCAGTTAACGCATGGATTCTATGAGCGCCTTTTTGAGCACGGTTAAAATAGGGATTCTCAATATTATGGCTATCCTATCCATTCCCGCCCTTCCTACCACAAGAGGTGCTTTCCTTTCTTTGATCATTATTCAATCAGGCATTAGCTGTCGGTTTCAATCCCTATTGGGTTTTCCGATAAGCTGCGACAAATAGGCCGATATCGTACTGCTTATCGCCTAATATAAAAGCCAAAAACCTTTAAAACTAGATTCAGCAAGGCCTGCAGCCTTGCTTTCATCTTCAAATAGTAGAGATTTAAAATCGTCTGCCAGATGGTCTGGCGGGCTTGTGCTTCTGGTAGCAGTTGCTGCAGTACACAGGCCTGTCGCTGTTTGGCTTGAAGGGAACCTGGCAAGTCTGTCCGCAATCGGCGCAGGTCGCCTCATGCATCTCTCTGGGGCCGCTGCTTCTTAATGAGCTATCTTTTTTGTTGGCATCTTTTGGGAATGGCTTTGGTTCAAAGCCCTCTTTTAATCCATAGGTTCGCATTTTATATCACATGCCTTTTTTTGTTTTGGGTGGACTGTGGCCACAAGAACATCTTGACTAAATCAAACTGAAGCGACGCGATGCAGCCTTAATATAATACAAAGGCGCAGCTTTGCCATATACCTTTCGGTTCATAGAAAGGGGGACGTGGGAGAAGAAGCTATGGTTAAGGGAGACGCTTAAGAAGATTTAGAAAGAATAATCACTGCCTCCTTCAACTACGGTTTTGACTCTCTGCATCCCATGGCCAAGATGGGTCTAAGGGTAGGCTGTATGATAGGAATTATACTACCTTCTATGGAGCTTCTGAGGCCTAAATACAGAAAGATCGTACCTTCGACCATCGGCATTGGGATATCAATGGTAATACCCATCTCCAACTCCCCCTCCAGGTTCATAGGTGCTCTCGCAGCATTAATTCTGGAGAGGTCAAAGTCAAAGATGGCTGAAGAGTATGTGATACCGGTAACCTCAGGGGCGATCGTAGGTGAATAGCTCATAAGCTTGCTTATTGCCCTAGTCTTTGCCCTTGGCACATTGCAATAGCTTCGAATGTAGAATTTATAATTTTTTATTTAATCTAATTACGAAATAAATTGGCCTTATTACCTTCAATGAGTTCACTGCCCCAGAGATTCATTAATTCTTTTTTACTATTTGATCCATTATGATATCTTATTGTACAAATCGTTCACCAACCCACGTACAACCCCTATGAACAAAGACAGAGTTGAAACTTACTTATTTTGAGACGTATGGAGAGAGCCAATTGTGGATAAACCAAAGCAGTAAATCCAAAGCACGTAAAGGACCATCCTATGCTCAAGAGACTCTAATGCGCGATATATATGATCGCACCCTTCGCTTTTATTGAATTTTTTATGCCGATGTAATCCACACTTTGCTACATGATTTCCATAGCCGAATGCATACGCTTCCTGCTCATAACAAGTGCAAAACTCCTTTGTTTTCCCATTATCTAGCAAAGCTTCCTGTAAGGCTCAGAGACCGTCAGAGGTGCTTACTGGCGGGGCACCCCAGCTACCCAGCTCTAAAGATATCACTATCCCGTTCTCCAGGGTAACCGTGAGCATAACCTTCTCGCCCCTGTCCAAGGGCGGTCTTCTCATCTATGGTCCAGCCCTTGAGGAGGTCGACGTATCTGGAGAGCATAATAGCCTTTCTTATGCCACTGTTCTGGTAGAAGCCGGGCTCTACTTATCCCAATTTCACCGAGGCCTCATCGTTATCCTCAACGCCGTTTCTATCCTCGTAACTTACCCTGAGCTTGATATCCCATTGAGACGGCCGGGATGAGGGCTTCTTTAACTTCACAAGCACTACACCACCCTTGATCTAGCCTTCCTCGGCCTTGGATGGGAAGAGTGTGTTGATCTTCATGAGATCGCCATTGCCCCCATCGGCCTCGGGAGATCCATATACATTCTCTATCTTGTAGCCAGGAGCACCGAGGTTCAACCTCAGTGCCTAGCAAAGAGCCCTGTGCCCTTGGCCATGCCTGGCCCCTCCATGTTGGTACCATAGGTCGCCCCAATAGTCAGTATGCGCTTCTTCAGCATGTCCAGGTTCTTGCCCCCAACATCAGTCAACGGATCTACAGTGAAGGCTTTGTCGCTGAAGGTTACCAGGCCGATGCGGTCATCGGGCTTTAGATGGCTGAGCAGGGCAACTACGGCCTCGTTGACGATCGCCATTTTGGTCTTGGAAGATGTGGATTCTTCAGGATCCATCAGTTCCACTAAATTGCCGAACCTATCATAGTAGTACTTATCGAAGGGACTGCCCATGGAGCCCGAGTTATCCAACACCACCACCAGGCCCAGCTTAGGTGATATCCGTTGGTAGATGCAGGTAGTCCTGCTTAATGTTCTTCCTAAAATTGTTGATATCCTTGGCTCCTCCTGTTGAGAAGCCGATAGCAGGATTTTCTGCAGCAACCATGGCGGGTGCTGGGAAAAACGCAGGAGCAGCAGTTGCTGACATGTTGTACTGTGCTGGGCTACCTATACCCCTAGAAGATAATGCCTTTGAAGTTTCATATGAAGAAGCTTCAGTGGCATTGAAGCTGACTGAGCGGCTATTGGTCCCACCCTGGACATACCTATACCTTGTAATCGCCCACGGACTCAGCACGATACCAGGCATTATACCTGTGACCATTCTTAACCTGGCCTGATGCAAGCATAACAACCGAGCCCGTAGGATAACGGCAGTAAATTCCAAGATCACCATCTGAAACATGAATCAACTTGAGCATGACCCAAGAACCAGGGAGGATCTCCAAGGATGATCTACTCCTCCTGAGATATCAAACTCCTCAAGCGTAATTGGTGACATCCATCATAAAGGAAACTTCAATCCCTGAAAGAATAAAGGATAGCATTAAAATTGAAATTATTAAAGGCTTTCTTAAGTTTTCAACAGGTGCCGATCGTTTTTTATGTCATCAACGTTTCTTTTGATCGTTCTAATATCTTAAGCCTACCGTTCACACAAAATAAATAATCTCAAGCGCCTATCGTAAATTAAAATGATCTTAGATAGCGCAGGCGTCCTGTCCTTTAGATTTAAAGATAATCGTCTGGAAGTAATGCTCGTTCATCCTGGAGGGCCTTTCTGGGCAGGGAAGGACGAGAGAGGGTGGTCCATACCCAAGGGGATCTTTGAAGAGGGCGAATCCCCTCTAGAAGCTGCTAAAAGGGAGTTTTTCGAGGAGACCGGCTGCCAGATCGAAGGGAAGTTCATATACCTTGGAGAGATAAAGCAGCCGAGCAGAAAGATAGTACACATATGGGCTCTGGAAAAGGACCTGGATGAAACGGAGGTTGTGAGCAATACATTCGCCATGGAATGGCCGAAAAAATCAGGGATCATGAAAGAATATCCGGAAATAGATAAAGCCAGCTGGTTTGATGTTATTCAAGCAAAGGAAAAGCTGCATAAAGGGCAGGTAGGTTTCATAGACAGGCTCATTGAAGCCCTCAGCTATAAACCGAAAAATATGGATAGAGAAGGTGGAAAAATTCATGAGAAGAATATCGATATTCAAAAAGGAAAGGATTCTTCAAGTCAGCCTCAGTTAACCTGGTGGCTCCAGGATTAGTTGATCAGCTAGGTGATATCAAGTCAAATGAGGGCTGTGGTCAGCTGACATACTCCCAGGGCTAAAGCACCTAGGATTCTATTGTTAGCGGGGTTCGC
>CAZKWM010000086.1:0-9638 GCA_964556405.1 uncultured Methanotrichaceae archaeon
GTTCCATTTCAGAGGATAACTATTATGAGTAATCCTAAAACCTACCTTTATGGAAGACAGGTACTTCGCAACATAATTGTATACATTCCTATTTTATAGATAAATCCGGGGTTTTTAGGAATCCTCTTATGATTCTAATCCATAAAATGTTACTATAAATTCTAAGAAAAAATAGAACTCTCATCCTCCGGCCACAGGCGGAAGGATGGCCACCTCGTCGCCCTCGCTAAGCTTGGTATTCAGGCCTTCCATGTGTTCGATGCTTTTCCTGTTCTTCATCAGTATGACGTAATCCCTCAGCTGTCCTGTCTCATCAAAGACGGCGTCCTTAAGCTTGGTGTTCTTGGAGCTCAAGTCCTCTAGGAGCTCTCCGAGCGAGGAGCCCTCCTTCACATCCACGTCTTTCTCCTTTCCCAGGATATCCCTGAAGCTGGCAAAGGCCTTCAGATGTACCTTCATAGCGATCCCTACCTATTTTCACTTGCAAATACTTATTAGTCTGCTTATCCCGTCGCCCGTCACCAGGCCCACCAGCCTCCCATCCTCACCGAGGACCGGCAGGGCGGATATGTTGTGGGAATCCATCTTCCTGGCAGCTATGTCTATGGCATCGTCTGGATCCGCTGTCACTACATCCCTGGTCATGATCTCCTCAAGCTTGGTATACTTCATGGCTACAGCCTTGGAGACGTCCCAGGCCGTGACTATGCCCGCCAACTTTCTGTCAGCAGAGATCACGGGCAGGTGGGTAACTCCTTTTTCCATCATGACCCTGGCGGCGTCCTCTATGCTCGAACTCTCATCGATGGTGACCACATCCTGTATCATGACATCCTGGATCGATGTTCTGGAAAGAGAGGTCCCCAGGGTGTAGTTCATCTGTCCCGACTCCAGGAGGAAGGCGTCGTGGCCGTAGTTGGACTTGATTTCGCAGAGCCTCACGTCTATATCATTGGCTGTGAGGGCATCCACCAGCTCCTTGGACTGATAAGGGGGATAGAGCCAGTCTGAGCTTATGGATAGAACCAGGAACTTGGCCTTAATACCTTTACCTCTAAAGGCTTCAGCCATGGTCCTGCCCTCTGAGATGTCAAAGTAGTCTATGGCCTTGGTTATATACAGGTAAGAATTGGCATCGAACCTCTTGACGAAGCTCTCGCCATGATACCGAAGATAGCTCTCCACCTGAAAATCCATGTCCAGGTTGAAGCTGTAGTTCTCCTTGTCCTGGAGCTTCCGGCCGAACTTCTGGTGCATGGACTCATCGCTCAAGTAAGTTATGTGGCCTATCATCCTGGCCAGGGAGAGGCCCCGGGCAGGGATGCTCCTGCCATAATAATCACCCCCGTTCCAGTCAGGGTCCGAGGTTATGGCCCTGCGTCCTACCTCATTGAAGGCTATCTGCTGGGGCGATGAGTAGGCGCTGGTGGCTATGGGAACGGCCATGCGGACCATCTCAGGGTAAGAGATACACCACTGTAGAACCTGCATTCCGCCGAAGGATCCTCCAATAACTGCAAAGAGCTTCTTTATGCCCAGGTGATCTGCTACCAGCTTCCTCTGGATCTCCACCATATCATTGATGGTGATCACGGGAAAGCCCAGACCGTAGGGCTTGCCCGTATCCGGGTTGATGGAGGAAGGACCAGTGGTCCCTTTGCAGCCACCCAAGACGTTAGAACATATGACGAAGTACTTGTCGGTGTCCAGGGCCTTGCCAGGGCCGATGATTACGTCCCACCAGCCAGGCTTCTCCTCGCCCTGGTGCCATCCTGCGGCGTGGGCATCGCCTGAGAGAGCGTGGCAGATGAGGATGGCGTTGCTCTTCCCCCGGTTCAGACGGCCATAGGTCTCATAGGCTACGTTAACCTCCTTGAGCTTATCCCCATGCTCTAGGGTCACAACTGAAGGCAGGTGAAAGCTTTGAGCCTTCACTGGCCCTACCGATTCTCTTTTCATCTTATTGCCCTCGTCTTAACGACCTTCTTTTTATTACTCTTTGTCATATTGACCTTGATCCTAACGCTCTTGATTTTACTTCCTCTGTCCATATTAGCACCGCCTTGGCCAGGGCTTGATCTATATCCGCTATGATGTCTTTAGCATCCTCAATGCCTATGGAAAGCCTGAGGAAGTCCGACGTAACTCCCGTGACCATCTGCTCCTCGGCCGTGAGCTGCTGGTGAGTCGTGGAGGCAGGTTGGACCACCAGGCTCTTAGAGTCACCGATATTGGCCAGGTGAGATAACAGCTTAACCGACTCTATGAACTTCTTCCCTGATTCAAGGCCTCCCTTGATTCCAAAGCCCAGCAGAGCGCCATAATTGCCCTTAAGATATTTTTTGGCCAGTTCATGGCTCGGATGGCTCTCCAGGCCAGGGTAGCTCACCCAGGCCACATCCGGATGATCCTGAAGGTGGCGAGCCACAGCCAGGGCATTCTCTGAATGCTTCTTTTGCCTCAAGGTCAGGGTCTCTATACCTTCGAGGAAGAGGAAGGCATTGAAGGGGCTCATGCATGGCCCGAGGTCCCTAAGAAGCTGGAGCCTAGCCTTGAAAACCAGGGCTACATTCCCAAAGCCGGGGAAGTTGCCAAAGGCATTCCAGTATTTGACGCCGTGGTAGCTTGGGTCAGGCTCAGTGAGATCGGGGAATTTACCCTGGGACCAGTCGAATCTGCCCGAATCAACGATAACTCCGCCGATGGAATTTCCATGGCCGTTGATGAACTTGGTAGCCAAATCAGGGCTCTCCTGGCCAGCGTGAACTGCTATGGTATCTAAACCGAAATTATCGTTCATTTGTTGCGCTCCTATTTGCTCTCCTGAATGGATACCTTAGGCTAGGCAACTAAGCTAAGCGGTATTCAATCCATGCTTTTCGGCAATCTCCAGGAAATTTTCAGCCGTGTATCTATCCACCAATATCAGGTCGTAGATGTTGAATCCCCAATGCGATGTAGATCTACGTGCCCTGGAAGGCTTAGGCCGCTAGTTCACAATTGTGAATATCTAAAACAAGGATCTGCTATATAAGCGTTGGCCTCTCGTTATAAAGAGGCTGAGAGCGCAACATCTGATCTGTTGTTATAATAATAGGACTTACGCAGTTGGATTTACCAATAATAGATGAGCAGGCGATTGGAGATAAGATCGTATAGCTTCGCGTGAAATTCTGCGCTTAGACTCGAACCAGCTTGTGCCCGTTCTGATCCTTTCTACTTCTAGTCTAAGGAATGCTCTTAGAGAGAACATTATGTGAGCCTTTTAGGACTGTCTCTTTCTAGCCTGGCATTTTCCTACTCCACAGAATTGCTTAATGCCCCTCTGGCATTCTTCAATCTTCCAGGCATAATCAGCAGCTTTTCCTCTTTCTGCTTCATTCATCTCTAGCAGATCGGTTGCCCAGTATCCTACGTCTCCATCTTTAGAGGCTATCTTGAATACTTTGATAAAACCATAGGCCTTCAAATGTACTTTTCTGCTCTCCGGAGACTGTCTCTGCAGAAGACGGGTAAACGCATCATGTGAAGAACTATGAACCTAGTTTGGTTGACTTTTCGCAGCTTCCGTACAGGTAAAGACCTCTACTGATGCGGTTAAAACTTCATTATTTATATTAAAATAAATATATTTAATTTATCTCTTAACTAGTTGTCTATTAGCACACGATAACAAGGGAGGGCTCCGCGTTCATCCCCTGCCTGAATACCTAGGACTTCTCGCTCTGCCCTCCCCACTCCCGCGAGTTAAAGAGTGGTAATAGTACTATATCTCATGGTTTGTTATCCTTTTTAGGAGAATAATGCCCATTTACAGGAAAGCACTTTATATTGCCGGTTTAATGACCGTCGCAGAGGCGATCACATTGAAACGACTAATGACGTTTGCAGTTATCCTTGCTGTGGCTGTGACCTGCCTGGGATGTATCTCCTCCCCTGAAGAGAAAAAAGGAGATCTTACCCAGTTAAGGATTGGTTGCCAGCCAAGCACCCACCAAGCAGCATACATGGTAGCTCAGGACAAGGGCTGGTGGGCTGAGGACTTAAAGCCCTTTGGCATAACAGAGATCAAGGAATTCGAGTTCGCCTCAGGGCCCCCGGAGATGCAGGCCATGCTGGCCGGTGACCTGGACGTAGCCTACGTTGGAACTGCCCCGTCCATAACTGCCATAGCTCAAGGCCTGGATGCCAAGCTAGTTGCAGGGGTCAACATCAACGGCTCTGACCTCGTCTTCAAGAACGGCCTGACCTACCGTGGGCCCGAATCCTTAGAGGGGCTATCCATAGCCACCTTCCCGCCCGGCTCCATCCAGGATATCGTCATGAAGCACTGGCTGGAGGAGAACGAAGTCGACATTTCCAAGATAAAGATACTGCCCATGGGACCAGGAGATGCTGTGACCGCTATATCCGCAGGTAAAGTCGACGGAGTCTTCCTGCCCCATACGTCTCCAGCCATAGTGGAAATAGAGGGGAAGGGCAACGTAGTGATGCATTCTGGAAAGATGTGGCCCGACCATGCCTGTTGCAGCCTTCTGGTCAGCGGAAAGCTGATAAGGGAGCACTCTGACCTAGTGGAGCAGATAGTGAAGACCCACATCAAGGCGACGAACTACATCAACGCTAATCCTGATGAAACTGCCATTATCTATGCCAATAAGACGAACCAGGACCTTGACGTGGTAAAGAGATCCATCCACGAATGGGATGGCAGGTGGATCAGCAACCCCAATCTCCAGGTGAACTCAACCGTGCAATATGCCAAAGTAGACTACAATATGAAATACACTCAGAAGCTGCTGACCAAAGACGATCTCTTTGATACCAGCTTCTATGAGAAGGCAAAACAATCATAGTGGCATCCCACTGGGACGCCTTGAATCCTAAGGAGAAGGAGGCCGCCTTCCCTTAGGGTTAAATATTTTGCTTTGAGAGGTTTTGATATGTGAATCCCTATAAAAGAAGTATCCTATGATAACAATTGTTATATAGAGCATCTTCACAATTGTGAATTGAGGATTATGGCGGGAGGTAGCTATTGATAAAAGAGATCGGCTCTTTAGGAAAGATATCTGTCATAGCCAGGGCCCTAGCAGTCCTTATCTTGCTCTGGCTTGTCGCTTTTACTGAGAACGATATCGCCAAAGCCTTCCTTCAGATCTCAATCATGCTCTGCGCCGCTTTAATCTTGGGGTATGGGGCACGCAGGCTCCGCCAGCCCCCCGTTCTTGGGGAGATCCTGGCAGGCATAATCCTGGGGCCGACCGTCCTTGGATTCTTCCTGCCGGGGGTTCAATCCTGGCTCTTCCCATCCTCAGGTCTTTCACGCCAGATAGTCCTCACCTTTGCCTACCTGGGACTGATCTCCTTCGTCTTCATCTCCGGCCTGGAGGTGGACTTGGATCAGGTGATGAGGAGGAGAAGAGCCATAATTCTCACCAGTGCCCTTGGAATCGTCATACCCTTTTTCATGGGTTCCTTATCAGTTATTCTCTTTCCAAATATATGGCGTCCGGTGGGCAGCCTGGCCCTCTTTGCAGTCATCGTAGGCGCAACCCTTTCCATATCCGCCTTACCCGTAATAGCCAGAATACTCATGGACCTAAATCTGGCCAGAAGAGAGGTAGGTTCAACTATATTGGCCGCAGCTACCATAGATGATGCCATAGGATGGGTTATATTTGCCTTTGTTCTGAGCACCACAGGCTCGGGAACCATCAGGAATCTGAGCCTGGGCCTTACCACGGGCTTCTTTGCCCTGACCGTCTTTGCCATATACTTGAGGTTCAGGTGCCAGATTCAGGGCCGGTGCAGTAGGATTTTGGTTGGAAGCACCGTGGAGATAGCCTCGGCGACCATGCTCTCCACTGCTGTCATATCCGAGACTTTGGGCGCCCACGGGATCTTCGGAGCCTTTCTGGCAGGCATGGTTCTGTGCGAGAAGCGCAAGAGAAAATATTTCCTGCAGAAAACACGCCCTCTGATCATGGGCCTTCTGGCACCGATTTATTTCGCGTCCATAGGCCTTAAGGCCAACTTCGTCCAGGGCTTTGACATGACCCTAGTGCTCTTGGTGCTCCTGGTGGCCTGCCTAGGAAAGATATCAGGGGCAAGCCTTGGTGCCAGGCAGAGTGGCATGAGCAGGAGAGATGCCCTTGCCGTGGGTTTTGGTATGAACGCCCGGGGTGCTGTGGAAATAGTCCTGGCATCTTTGGCCCTGGATAATCATCTGGTTGATCAGAGGATCTTCGTAGCCCTGGTAATCATGGCTCTAATAACCACAATGATGAGCGGGACAGCAATTCAGGCGCTCACGGGATCCAGCCTCAGCGGTGATAAAAGCCTTGTGAAATCATAGCCGTGATAATATATCCAATAAATTGCAATATATTTAGGCTGCAAAAGACGCTATTATATGCGATCTGTTTCTAGTGGTAAAGGAGCTTATGGAAGAAGATGGCCGGAATGCAAGCGATCCCTCCCATCATGGAACCGTGCCCATGTCCAAGGAATATGACCACCGGGAGCCTCAAGGAGATCATCAGGGGTCCCAAATGCCCTTTGGAGAAGAAGGGATCCACCGGAGGACATGGAGCAGGAGTCCATGGAGCCCACGGGACCTACACGGTCGAGGATTTCAAGAGGCGATTCCTTGTATCCTTTGCCATAACCGTTCCCATCTTGCTCTCTCGCCCATGCTCCAGATGCTCCTTGGCTTTAGCTTAAGCTTCCCTGGACCCGGGTACGTCCTCTTTCTCCTTTCAACTCTGGTATACGTTTACGGTGGCAAGCCCTTCCTGGAGAGGTATTTTTCTGGGAGCTGGCCACACTGATAGATATCCTGCTCCTGGGCCACTGGGCTGAGATGAGATCGGTCCTGGGAGCCTCCAGGGATTTAGAGGAGCTGGCGCAAGTGATGGGGGGCACTTAATCCAAGCTATAATGGCTCAGTTTATCTGATGATACCAAGTTATACCAATGAATCAGAACAAAAAATAGAAACATCCGGTAAAGCTATAGAATCAGGTAATTATGGGCAGCTTTGCTTGAATTGTGCTTGTGATACAGAGCACACGAGCTAACCCAAGTCTAACTCCTGCTGCAAACCGAGTTGTGCGAAACAGCACCCCGACACTTGCCCATGTAATGATTGTGTTTGGAATCTGATTAATAATCACTGGGCACATAATCGATGCTTAACATGTTGAATCCATGATAATGGGTGAGAATCAATGAAATTATATTTGATATTGTTGGAGATGAGCCTTATAGCGTTGGGAGTTATTCCAGGTGTATCGGAGGATGCTAACCTTCTTGCTTCTCCGACAAATGGAAACATATATCCTCAGACGATCCAAAATGGACCTCTCCAAGGGGCAATAGATGCAGTCGGTTCAGGCGGCACCATCCAACTGAAGGAAGGCATTTACAGGCAGACCGTGAATATCGATAGGTCAGTGAATATAATTGGAGCTGGTCCAGGCAAAACGTTCGTGAATGGAGATAAGATAGGGTCAGTATTCACTATCGGTAAAACTAAACCGAATATTGATGTCAAATTGTCTGGTATGACCATTCAGGGGGGGGTTCTGGCAGGTACGGTGGAGGCATCAATAATTCTGGCAGGCTGGTTGTAGAAGATTCTATCATAAGAGAAAATGCCACTGAGTTTGGTGCCGGTATTTTCAACATTAAGGACACGGCCAAACTAACCATAAACCGTGTGGACATACTAGAAAATCATGCAACCTACGACGGTGCTGGAATTTATAACAGCGCAGGTATACTGATTATAAATAGTGGCACTATAAACAGGAACGAAGGACAGGTGAGTAGCGGCGTTTTCAACGATGTTGGCACGGTGGTCATGAAAGACGGTGTCATAAAGGAGAACACAGCTACATTGAGGTGTGGCGGGGTTTTAAGTCTCGGTGAACTGGACCTGAGGGGTGGCAGCATAGTCAATAACACCTTCGATAACGTATACGATAGAATATAGTGCGTTATTTATCTTTTGGAAAGAATCCGCCTGAGGATTAGCACGGTCTCGTTGGTGGAAACCCTGGTGATTTGTAGAGCCCCACCAATAGCAGGTTGAGATTCAAGACGGTAGCGGGGATGGGCCGAGGATTCCTGGAAGCCTCGGTTCTGGCTATAAAATAGATCCAGGTAACAACATGCTACGAACGGTCTACTCTAGCAAAAGCGGGTTTTTAGGTGTATTCGGGGCGCATCCGTGTGTACTGTCACCTATATCTTTTAATTTTTAGTCCATGCTCGCTGGTTGTTTCCTGGACACGCTGGTCCTTTTCCTCGGTATAGTTTCCAGAACTCTTAACCAAGGTATAGTTAACGGGCGCGGCCTTCTTCATCATAGAATCCTATCTGTTCTTCAATCTAGTTAAAGCCTTCTTCCGGCATTATGCCGACAATTATCCTCCATTCAAAAGCGCTCATAATCGACATGCATCTGCCAAATAACTCCGTTAATTCGTCGTTCCGGCATTTTCTCTCCAATCATACAGCCAGGGACCAAATACAAGCCATTATTTTTCTGTAAAATCTTTATGATAGGTATATAATTCCGGAAAATGCCGTATCGATACGCGTAGCTGGATTTTGGTCCGAAAAAATGCCGGCCGAATGCCACCATAATGGCGGAAGGGAGGTTATACCTCTACCACCTTGAAGGTCTTAGTCTTGCCTTTAATTGGAGAGCCTTCGACTATCTTCAGGCCACTTCTAGACTGGTCTAGATGATCAGTGAGCCACCGAGAGATGTTGTTGTAGTTGCAGGTGTTTGCAGCCTTGCTTAGACGCTCAAACGAGTCTACTGGTACCGCCTTTAGAAGATCTTGGTCTTCCATCAGCCAAGTAGCAAAGTCCTCGGCAGTAAAGCCTTCGTCTACAGATTCCAGACCAACCTTCTGGATACCAAGTAAGGCTTCCATGAAATTAGCTTGTTCTTGAGCATGAACATCCAAGACTTTGATCCGTTCCCTATTCTCATGGAAACCGTGAATTCCAGCGTCCTCTAAAATGCCAGCTATGGCCTGAGTCCATTTCTTGAAGTCCCCGATCTTGTTAGGCCCTGGATGCTTGTCCCAATTTTTGATCAGGGCTACAAAGGCGCTTATGATCTCAGATCTATTTTCATGTATCCAAGCTGGAAGGTTCTCATGGATCATAGTCCTCTGCTCAGGATGTGCTCAAGATCTGTAAAGAACTCTATTAGAGATACACGCCGAGCCATGTCTCCGCCGATCTTTGCGTTATTACCAGGCGCTGTAAGCATCATGGACGGGTTATCGAAAGTCAGCATGGTGGTTTCTTGTAATTTACGGTCAGTCAAGGAACTGCCAGTTAAGTACTGAACTATGGGGCGCTTAGAAAGAGTACTGCTGTAATCATCGAAATTTAAGACCTCGATTCCATTAACCAGGGCCGAGGTTATAAGCTTCCTTACCGCATCGTCATCGGTAGTTCTATTCAGGTTAGTTCCTTCTACTGAACTCTCGAAATGGCAACGCGTGTTTCAACGTCAGGAACAATACCTAGTTCTTCTGCACGCTCCAAGTTATCTATGAGCCCATTTCAAAACATCACCGGATTACTTTTCTCCAATAGATTAGGAAACA
>CAZKWM010000087.1:0-8125 GCA_964556405.1 uncultured Methanotrichaceae archaeon
GCTCTGTTAGGTATTTGCTTACGTTCTGGACTGACCTGTCCAGGATGACGTAGATATAATCATCCCTGGCCTGCCAGGGGTCCTTGAGGTAAGGTGCAGCCTCTCTCTCGTAGATGGCGGCCAGCTGATCTCTCAGCCAGTCCATGGCCAGTCGAAGGGGCGCCCTCCACTTCTGATTCCAGCCCGGATGGCCGCCTGTATTGCAGCCGCAATCGGACCTCCACCTTTCCACACCGTGGACACAGGACCAGGCGGTGTTCTCTAAGATCTCGACCTCGTGAGTAGGAGGGTGATTCTCCAAGTACTCTCCGTAATCCGTTATTTTGGCCAGGCCCTTGGATTCCAGGTAGTAAAGGCAATAAGCCAGGGCCATGTCGCCGTTCAGATGGTGGTGGCCGTAGGTCTCCCCATCCGTGGCTATGTGAACGAGCTGATCTTCCTCCTCGCTCTGATCGAAAGCCCCGACAAGACGGTTGGCGAAGTTCTCGCCGTTATTCAGGAGGTCAGAGAAGGCCACATCCTTGGATATAGAGCAGTCGTAGGCAAAGACCGCTATGGACCTTCCAGATTTGAGATTGCAAAGGTACGGCATCCTGGTATTGACGCTGCCGTTGGCAACCTCCGTCCAGGCATCATCACCTATCCTCCTGACCTTGCCCACCTGGTGAGGGGCGAGAATCACGTACTTCATCCCATGCTCGGCCATCATATTCAGGCTCTCCAGGTCCACCGCGGTCTCAGGAAGCCACATGGCCTCGGGCTTTCTCTTAAAGCGGTGCTCGAACTCCCTGATGCCCCATATAACCTGGGTCCTCTTATCCCTGGAGTTGGCCAGGGGCATGATGATGTGGTTGTAGGCCTGGGCTATGGCGTTCCTGTGGCCTGAGAACTTGCCTTCGGGGACCATATCCGAGGAGATGACGGCCTTGAGGGTCTCCGGAGACTTGCTCTCCATCCAAGAGAGGAGGGTCGGGCCGAAGTTGAAGCTGATCCTCTGATAATTATTGGCAATGTCGATGATAGTTCCGTCAGGACCTAATATCCTGGAGACTGCGTTGGGATCATAGCACTGGGCTGTAATACTCTCATTCCAGTCGTGGTAGGGATAAGCCGAGTCCTGAAGCTCTATCACTTCCAGCCAGGGGTTCTCCCTGGGAGGCTGATAAAAGTGACCGTGAATGCAGATGTGTTTTGTCATGAATCAAAACAACTCATACAATACAAAGCCGAGAGGTCTTATATGAAATTTTCCAATCTGTGATATATAGTCAGGGGTGATAGATCCCGGTCCTTTCCAGGCTCTGTCTGAAGAATCGATGATTTTTTTGCCTGTCTTTCCCTGAAGATCCAGGCAAAAGGAGGCTTCCTTCTTTGCAAAGTTCATTACGGCAGCAACATCGCTCCTGCTGTGCTTCCTTATGATAATGAGCACATCCCCTTCCAGGGCGATCCCAAGGTTCTCCTTTCTCAGGTTCGAAAGAGCAGGATAAGCCTTTCGCAGCCTTATGAGCTCTCTATAGAGGTCGAGGAGAGCCTTGTGATGTCCTTCCTTTCTCTTCTCCCAGATTATCTTCGACTGTAAAAAGGTCTGGGGATCCTGGGGGTCTGGAGGATCCCCCTCGCTCTTGAACTCCTTTTTCCTGCCCTCTATGACCGACTGGACAAGCTTCTCATCCGAGTGATCCACGAAGTAGATGAAGGGCGTGTCCTCAGCGTACTCCTGGCCCATGAAGATTAAAGGAATATACGGCGAAATTATTAGGGCACCTGCTACAAGCTTCAAGGCCTCGAAAGATACCAGGGCTGCGAGCCTCTCCCCAAATAGCCTGTTTCCTATGTGGTCATGGTTCTGGGAGAAGACGATGAATCTTTCCCCGGGCAGGCCGGCAGAGGAGCTTCCGAAGCGCTTCTTTCTGAAGGTCGAGTACCTCCACGCATAGACGAAACCGTCCTGATAAGCCCTGGACAGGTCCTCGATGCTGCCGAAGTCCTGGTAGTAACCTGCCCTCTCGCTAGTGAGGAGGGCGTGGAGGGAGTGGTGAAAGTCATCGCACCACTGAGCGTCGATGCCGTATCCGCCTCTATCCCTGGGGTTGATCACTCTGACGTCGTTTAAATCGCTCTCGGCTATCAGATATCGCTTCCTTCCGGGCAAGGCCTCTACCGCTTCTGCCAGCTCCTCAAGGAAGGGTTTTGCGCTCAGGTCGTATATGGCGTGGACGGCATCGAGCCTCAGGGCATCCAGGTGAAAATCACCCAGCCAGTAGAGGGCATTTTCCATGAAGAAGTTCCTGACCTCATCGCTGAAAGGGCCGTCGAAGTTCACGGCACTGCCCCAGGCGGTCTTGTATTTATCGGTAAAATAAGGTCCGAACTCCGAAAGGTAGTTGCCCTCAGGCCCCAAGTGGTTGTATACTACATCTAAAATGACGCTCATGCCCTGGCCGTGGCAGGCATCTATGAGCTTCTTGAAGCCCTCAGGCCCGCCATAGGAACTCTGGACCGCAAAAGGATAAGCTCCGTCGTAGCCCCAGTTGCGCTCTCCCGGGAACTGGGCTACAGGCATCACCTCCAGGGCATTGACCCCGAGGTCCAGGAGGTCAGGAAGCCTCGGGATTATGGCCTCGAAGGTTCCCTCAGGGGTGAAGGTTCCCACGTGTAGCTCGTACATGACCATCTCCTCTAGAGGGATGCCCTTCCACCCTAGGTACTTCCAGGGGTAGGATCTCTCTATCACCTGGGACGGACCGTGGACGCCCTCAGGTTGATAAGCAGATGCAGGATCGGGCCTATCTACATCTCCTTCCAGGTTAAAAAAATACCTGCTCTTAGGGGATAGGTGAGCCTCGGTGCACCAGTAACCCCTCTCCTCTCTATCCATGGAGATAATTATACTTTCAGGCAGGACGACCTTGATGGAGACGGACCTCTGAATAGGTGCCCAAACGGAGAACCGGCACCGTCCTCCACCCAGATACCGGGCTCCTACCTTCAACTGGCACCCCCCCGGGGAGCGATCTCCTTTTCCTTCTTCCCATCAATCAGCCGCTTTATCTCGGCCAGGGCCACAGGTATGCCCTCGCCACTCTCTAGACTCTCTCCAAGCTCGTGTATGGATCTGTCCAGGAGAAACACCTCCATCAGAAGCTCCATTTCCTCTCTCTCCCCCGGCAGGACGAGGGAGACTTTGACGGTCTCGATATAGGACCCAACGAAAATTCCACTCACGTAGCCCGTCCAGACATCGCACCAGGCCCTGAGGACCTCCATATCCTCAGGCCTGAGGGTTTCCCTCCTGGCTAGGGCGGTACTGGCAGCCAGACGCAGGGACACTACCATGCGGGCCATATCCCTCAAAGGCGAGCGCTTTATCTTCTTCTGGGTCAGGGTGTAGCCGTGACCGCTGTTGATGCCGAATATGTAGAAATCCTTACCTGTGTAGAGGAGCTGATCGAGGTGATAATCGCCATGGATTCTGGTCCTGTTGGCATCTATCTTTCTCCTGGTTATGGCTCTGAGTCCCTCCATGATCTCCTTCTCCAGGGATAGAACCTCCGATGTGTCCCGCTTGAGATCATCAGGAAAGCCGTCCCTGGATCTTCTGAGAAGCTCTAAAACCCTGTAGGCAGAGACCCTCATAGACTGGTATGCCGACCTCTGGTAAAGGGCTGAGAAAGGCTCAGGGGCAAAATCAACCTCCTTGGAAGACGCCAGGGTAAGATGCATCTCCCCGGTCCGTCTGCCCAGTAGCTTTATCATCTCCAAATAAACCCCTCCGGCCAGCTCTATAACTTCGGGCGGGGCAGACTGGATGCCTTGGAGGACCTCAGGAGGCTTCGGCGGCTGAAGATCTCTTCTGGATAGAACCCTGTCGAAGTACCTGTCCAGCTCATCCAGGGTGAACCTCCAGGCGTCGCCTTCATTAGGAACAAAGCCCTGAAGAATCCCTATTTGTATGATCCCTGCCTCCTCATGCCTGTACTCGATGTAGCCCTCGAAAGGAGGTATGTTGGCAAATCCGTGATCGTAAAGGAACCTGGAGATCTCTACGCCGTGGTTAATTCCCTCCTCCAGCCTCCTGAAGAGCTTGAGGAAGAATCTATCCTTAAAAAGGAAGGTCGATTCACTCTCCTCGGCCTTCAATAGCGCGGAGTTCCGGTACGCCTCCTCTGGACCGAAGGATGGGACCTTTCTGGAGTGGAAGACCAACTCTCCGTATTCGCCCCAGGCCTTCCTCCTCTGGAGAGTCATAGCCAGGAGATTCTGCCTCAGCTCCCCGTCGTAAGTGCCATCGTAGATGACTCCTTCCCCCGCATCGGTTTTAAGCATGGATATAATGGCGTGGGGGTACATCTCCCTCAATCTCTCCGCCCTGTCTTTAAGAGCAAAGGATATGGGCAGCAGGTACATCTCGGGGAGGCCCTCGGTGTAATCTATGCTGAGGATGATGAGGTATGAGAGGGCGCCCTTGGATATGGGGATGCTGTCCCGGATAGTGACCTTTCTTATGGTCCTGTTAACTCCGCCAAACCACTTGCAACACCTGAGGTAGTTGGGAAGGGCATCGCCCTCTATCCAGTCCTTGGCCTCATCCATGAGCCTGGACCAGCCAGTGATGCTTATTTTCGGCAGCACTCCCTGAGATGTGACGCAGAGCAGGGCCTTTTCTTCCTTAAAAGTGAACCAATAGTAACCGTAGGGCCCGAGGATCATCTGGTAGGGCTCCTTCTCCACCCGGTGGAATCTGTTGCCCGAAAAGAGGCCGTGAGGGACAAGGCCCGCATGTTCGGAGAGGTCCAGCTCGGCATACTGGGTGTCCCTGGAGAGGTTGACCACTACGAGGACCGTCTCACCCTCGTACCTCCTTAGGAAGGCCAGGATTTTAGGATTGGAGGGGAAGAGGAACTTGAGGTCTCCGCGGCCCAGGGATTTAAACCTCTTTCTCATGGCCAGGGTGTGCTTTACCCACCACAGAAGGGAGAACTGATCTCTCTCCTCCCGGGCCACATTGACCGCCTTGTAGTGGTACTCTGGGCACGTGATCACCGGCAGGTACAGACCTCTAGGATCGACCTGGGAGAAACCAGCATTTCTCTCACCGTTCCACTGCATGGGGGTTCTTACTCCGTCTCTGTCGCCGAGATAGTAGTTGTCCCCCATGCCTATCTCGTCGCCGTAGTATATGACGGGGGTTCCGGGGAGGGAAAGGAGGAGAGCGTTCATGAGCTCTATCTTTCTTCTATCGTTTCCGAGGAGGGGGGCCAACCTTCGCCTTATGCCCAGATTGATCTTGGTCCTGGGATCCTTGGCGTAGATCCTGTACATGTAGTCCCTATCCTCATCGGTGACCATCTCCAAAGTCAACTCATCGTGATTGCGCAAAAATAGGGCCCACTGGCAGCTCACGGGGATGGGCGGTGTCTGCTCCAGGATGTCCACTATGGGAAACCTATCCTCCATCTCTATGGCCATGAACATCCTGGGCATGATGGGGAAGTGGAAGGCCATGTGGCTCTCGTCTCCGGATCCGAAGTAGGCCACCGCATCCTCTGGCCACTGGTTAGCCTCGGCCAGAAGCATCTTATCTTTAAAATTGGCATCGATGTGGGCCCGGAGCTTCTTTAGGAATGCGTGGGTCTCATGAAGATTCTCACAGCTGGTTCCCTCCCTCTCGTAGAGGTAGGGTATGGCATCCAGCCTCATGCCATCCACGCCCATCTCGAACCAAAAGTCTATAGCCCGAAGCATGACCTTCTGGACGGTTGGATTGTCGTAGTTCAGGTCGGGCTGGTGGTGGTAGAACCTGTGCCAGTAGTAGGCCTGAGCCTCTGGGTCCCAGGTCCAGTTGGACTTCTCGAAGTCCTGAAAGATTATCCTGGCCTCTCTGTACTTATCAGTGGTATCGCTCCATACGTAAAAGTTCCTCCAGATGGAACCGGGCTTTGCCCTCTTGGCCCGCTGGAACCATGGGTGCTGATCGGAGGTGTGGTTGAGGACTAGCTCGGTGATAACCCTTAGACCTCTCTTGTGGGCCTCTCTCAGAAAGCGTCTGAAGGTTCTGAGGTCACCATAGTCGGGATTGATGCCAAAGTAATCGGTAATGTCGTAGCCGTCATCCTTCAGGGGCGATGGGTAAAAGGGAAGGAGCCACAGAGCGGTAACTCCGAGATCGGCCAGGTAATCTAGCTTCTCCAGGGCCCCTTGGATATCGCCTATGCCATCGGCGTTGCTGTCATAGAAGGCCCTTATGTGGAGCTCGTAGATTATGGCATCCTTGTACCATTGAGGATCGTCCTTCAGGTAAACTTCGGTTTGCTGCATTTATTCCATCTGTAGGTATATCAGTAGAAGCTGGATCTATGAGGTTTCTTCCTGCTGAAGAGCCGGGATCTTTGATCTGTATAGGTTCTTTTCAAATTTAAACTATTTCTAAAAGTGAGTCTGAAGGAGAGTTCACCCTCAGTAGGTTGGCCTACCTTGAGCGGTGGACCGTTGGATTTAAAACTCTTAATAATATATTCTTCCCTAATGAATACTATTTTTACTAAAAAGGTCTAGGAACTTATGACCTCGCTGTGTTTCTCTCTGAAAGATGGATCTTTCATCTGGCAGGTGCACCTCTTGCCAAACCAGTTGTACCTGGACATCTCCTTCCAGATGTCCTTTAGGCTCCTATCCTTGATGTTTCCAAACCTCAGAGGCATGTAAGCGCAGGGCAAGACATCCCCTGAGGCATCGATATGGGCCCACCTCCTTCCGGCAAAGCACCCAAACATCTTCTCGCCCAAAAGATACGGAAAGGCAGTGACTCTGGGCCCCTCAGCCCTGCTGTTCTTGTCCTTCTGGAATCTCTCCAGACTCTCCGCATCATCCTTGGATAGGACCTCATCCAGGTGAGAGGCCCACCTTCCCACGGCTACGATCTCATAGAAGGATAGCTCGTGAACCCCAAGGTCAGTGGCCAGAGAGTAAGCCTCCTCCAGGTTATCTATATTGGAGGGTGACGTCACCATGAACATATCCACCAAAAGACCGGATTCCAGGGCATTTTTTATGCCCGAGAGGGCATCGCCAAAGGCGCCTTCCCTTCCCCTGACCCTGTCGTGCTCTGCCTCCAAGGGGCTATCGATGCTTATCCTCACTGCATATAAGCCTGACCTCTTAAGCTCAGCTGCTCTCTCAGGGGTAAGACCATATCCGCTGCTGAAGGTCGTGACTACAGCCCTCTCATCCACCGAGGCCACCATCTGGGGCAGCTCCTGGCGCAGCATGGGCTCCCCTCCATCGAAGGTTACTAGGTACGATCCCATATCCAGGCCATCGCTGATGACCTTCTTCACTACATCGGGGCTCAGGATCTCCCCCTGGCGGGACGGGGCGCTGCAGTGGATGCAGCGATTGGGGCAGGCCTTTATAACCGCTATGGATAGCTGGTCTGGAGTCTTCTTTCCCAGGATAGATCCCACCTGGGCAGAGAGCATTCTATCGAAGGCCAAGCTTGGGGCTGGTGGAATCCAGGTGGATAAGATGAATTTGTCTGGCCCGGGGCTTATGGGCTTCTCATCCGAAAACACCCTGTTTATGAGGTCCATCACAGGCTTGGCTAGGGGAGAGAGGGGTCCTTTAGGGCTGAGCCTTATCCCTTTGCCCTCGTAAGATGCTTCAATCTTCAGCAAAGGCTTTTCAGCGATCTGCACTCTTCAAGCCCCCTTTGAGTCATGTAATCCACGATCTTCTGCAGCCTGGATAGGGCCATGCCCTCGCCCGAGCTCTCCTTCAGGGCCTTCTTCGCCTCAGCACAATGATCTTTGATGGCCTTGGAGCACTTTTCCAGGGACTTCTCGGGGGAGAACATGTCGCCGTAGATCCTTGGTAAGGTCATAGAGGTCTTGCTCGACTCCTTGCCCTGGCTTATCCCCAGGTACTCCTCCAGATCGTCCAGGATCTGGTAGGCCAGGCCTAAATTGGAGCCGTACCTCTTGAACCTGGCCACGTCCTCCTCAGGGGCGCAGGCTATGAGGCAGCCGATCTCGACCGAGGCCTCAAAGAGGGAGGCGGTCTTCTTGTAGATGCAGTTGTAGTACTCCTCAGGTGACGAGACCTCGGTGAGGTCCAGAAGCTCGCC
>CAZKWM010000087.1:8225-9613 GCA_964556405.1 uncultured Methanotrichaceae archaeon
CTGGGAAGCTGATCCACAAGCTCAACTATCTCGCTATTGATAAGGCGGTACTCGTCCCAGCCGGAGAACATCGGGAAGTACTGAGCGCGAGGCTATTTAGCTTTTGCTAATAGATTCTATCTATTTAAATATTTTTCATTTTAGATGTGAAGCAGACCACTTTTAACCCTGGTGATCATGGCTTCTAAGGGCCAGAATGGTTATGGGGCTTTGATCCGAGCTAGAAAACCTTTTGAAGAGCAGCTTCAGCAGCGTTACAAAGAGCATTGTGCACCATAACATTAATCCTGAGACCATAGAACGCATTAAGAGGACCTTCATAGGTATGACCATATGGCATAAGGTTTATGTTATGGTGCACTAGGCCCATGATATGGTAGGCTGCAGCGAGGTCCATGGTTAGAATATCCTGCTTATTGGCATCTATAGTTGGCTCTATCAACTTGAGACGTTCCATCTGGTAGGCGGTATATGTAGGAAGGGCAAGGATGCCCGGGGCGAAGATCGGGTATGAGGCCGGGTACACCCCTCGGTCCGGGATGGAAAATGAGTCTGATATTAACATTTATATATACAAAGAGTTTAAAGGAGTCTTAAGGACTCCACCTTGGCGCACCTTCCGGCAACGACGTTGTAGCCTTCCTCATCTAGGGAGTAGGCTACCTCGTCGTTCACTGACCCAGGCTGCATCCAGAAGGTCTTGAAACCTTTCTCCTTGGCATCCCTGGCCACCTCGGGCAGTGCCGAATGCCTCCTGAAGACGTCGATTATGTCTATCTGCGCGGGTACGTCCTTTAAGGATGCATAGACCTTCTCCCCCATGATCTCCTGGCCTGCATAGTTGGGGTTGATCATGTAGAGCTTGAAGCCTTTGTCCTTCAGGACATGGGAGACGAAGTAGCTGGGCTTGTAAGGATCGGGGGAGATTCCAATGATTGCTATGTTCTTGCATTCTTTAAGGGCCTTCCTTATGGCCTCGTCCTCGTCGAGTATGGGCATCTTCTTGTCCTCCAGTTAGGCTCTGACGGTAGTATATGTGCACTCTTACCAAAACAATTTTGCTATGGAATCAGATAGATAGGGAATGAGAAAAGGACATGTCTCTTCACTTAAACAAGCCTGCCCTCCGCGTCCTGGGGATAGCCGAGAGCTTCGTTAGATCCAGGCCCAGGTCCTGTCTAGCCGGTGTAGTGATGCGTGGCGACTTGAAGATCGACGGTATAGCCTTCTCCGGGGCAACCGTGGGAGGCGACGATGCCACCGATGCGGTTTTGGATATATGGGACCAGCTTTCAAGAGAAGACGTTAACGCTGTAGTCCTGAGTGGCGCGGTGATAAGCTGGTTCAACATAATCGAGCTCCAGAAGGTCCAGGAGCGCCTTGAGATG
>CAZKWM010000088.1:0-9611 GCA_964556405.1 uncultured Methanotrichaceae archaeon
ATGAAGGCTGGATTCTGCTCCTTAACTGCACCGGTCCTCGGGTCCAGCTTGGCCAATATCTGAGTGATAGTACAGGCGATCTGAGAGGTGTGGCAGTGGAACACGGGAGTGTACCCTGCGGATATGGCGCTCGGATGCTGTAGCACTACGATCTGGGCCTTGAATTCCTTGGCTACGGTTGGAGACGTCTCGGGGTGTCCACAGACGTCACCACGGCGGATATCCTTCTTGGAAACGCCTCTGACGTTCCAGCCGATGTTATCGCCGGGCTCTGCCTGGGGGGCCTCCTCGTGGTGCATCTCTATGGATTTGACCTCGCCAGTGACGTTGGCCGGCTGGAAGATGATCTTGTCATTCTTCTTCATGACGCCGGTCTCGACCCTGCCCACGGGTACGGTGCCAACGCCTGCAATGGTGTAGACGTCCTGGACCGGTACGCGCAGGGGGAGGGTCGTGGGCTTCTGTGGAACCTTCAAGTTGTTTAGGGCCTGGAGAAGAGTTGGTCCCTTCCACCACTTCATATTCTCAGAAGGTTTGGCCAGATTATCGCCCATAAGGCCGGACATGGGTATGAAGGGTATGTCATCGGTCTTGTACCCTACCATCTTGAGGAGCTTGCTAATCTCATCCTTGGCCTGAAGGTAGGTCTTCTCGTCATAGGGTGGGGTGGTGGCATCGATCTTGTTCATGCCTATGATGAGTTGGTTGACGCCCAGGGTCCTGGATAGGAAGACGTGCTCCCTGGTCTGGGCCTGAACGCCATCTATGGCGGATACTACCAGTACTGCAGCGTCGGCCTGGCTGGCTCCGGTGATCATGTTCTTGACGAAGTCCCTGTGGCCAGGGCAGTCCACGACTGTGAAGTAGAACTTGTCGGTGTTGAACTTCTGGTGAGCGATATCGATTGTGACGCCCCTCTCACGCTCTTCCTTGAGGCTGTCCATAACCCAGGCGAACTCGAAGGTGGCCTTGCCCTTCGAAGCGGCTTCCTTCTTGTACTCTTCTATGACGTGGGGGTCTACTGCACCCGTCTCGAACATCAGTCTGCCCACTGTAGTCGACTTTCCGTGGTCGACGTGTCCAATGAAAGCTAGATTGAGGTGTGGCTTTGCTTCTGCCATAATATCATCCCTCGGATTTCTCTTAGTCTTATTTGACTTCAGCGTTTAAATCTTTTCGAAGACTTGAGCTATAGTTGCTCAGGCCTTCAGGTAATCGCTTGGCTTTGGCATCTCGGGCTTTAAGCCCTTCCTGGTCCTTATCTGGCCGACGGTCTCAGCCAGGAGGCTGGCTGGTAGAGGCTCGAATCCCGCAAACTCGGTAGACCACATGGCTCTGCCCTCGGTGGCAGAGCGTATGGCTCCAGCAAACCCGAACATCTGAGCCACGGGCATCTTGGATTTGATGATGATGGTGTCGCCCTGAGTATCCATGCTGAGGATGGTTCCCCTGCGGCCCTGGATCTCAGACATGGCACCGCCCATCTGATCCTGGGGCACCTGTATATAGACATTCTGGAAGGGCTCCAGAAGGGTCGGGTTAGCCATGAGGACTCCTGCCTGGACGGCCTGTCTGACGGCAGGTATGACTTGGCCTGGGCCTCTGTGGACGGCATCCTCGTGGAGCTTGACATCTACGAGCTTGGCCTTGATCCCCTGGGCGGGCTCTCTGGCAATGGGGCCGTTCTTCAAAGCCTCCTCGAAGCCCTCCAGGATGAGCTCCATGGTCTCCTTGAGGTACTGGATACCCTTGGTCATGTTGATGAGCATGTTTGTTCCAAAGACGCCGGCTATGTTCCTGGCCTCTTCCTTGTCCATGCCGTTGTCCAGGAGGATCTTTCTTCTCTCTAGCTCGTCCATCTTCATGGTGATCTTGCCCTCTCTCATGGCCTCGGCAACGCCTGGCTCCAGGGGCTCGAACTCGACGTAGAACCTGTTGTGGTGGTTGGGGGATTTTCCTTCCACAGGTCCTGCCTTTCCTACGATGGACTCGCGGTAGACCACTATGGGTGGGGTGGTCTTGAGCTCCACGTTTTTGTCGCGCTGAAGTCTGGTGACTGTAACGTCCAGGTGCAGCTCTCCCATGCCTGCCAGGAGGTGCTCTCCTGTTTCCTCGTTGATGGTGACCTGGAGGGTTGGGTCCTCCTTAGCAACCTGCCTTAGGACCTCTACGACCTTGGGAAGATCGCGCATGTTCTTGGCCTCGACGGCCACGGTCATGACTGGCTCAGAGACGTGCTTGATGGCCTCGAAGGGCACCATATCGCTGACCGAGGATACCGTGGAGCCTACGATGGCATCGCGAAGACCGGTGACTGCAGCGATGTTCCCTGCGGGGATTGTCTCCACCTCTACACGCCTTGGGCCCATGAATATGCCCGTCTGCATGATGCGGTTGGAGGCAGCCACACCAGAGACATAAAGCTCGAGACCGCGCTTGAGGGTTCCTGAGAAGAGCCTGCCGGTGGCAACCTCGCCTGCATGGGGGTCTACCTTGATCCTGGTGACCATCAGAGCCACGGGGCCATTGGGGTCGCAGGCAGCCATGGCCTTTCCGACCTCGCTGTCCCAGTCACCGTGCCAGATGGTCTTGACCCTTTCCTTCTGAGCCTCTATGGGGCTTGGCAGTTGGCGGACCACCATATCGTTGACGGTCCTAAATAGGGGGATCTTCTCTGCCAGCTCCTTCGTCTTGCCATCGCGGCAGTAATCGTAGACCTCGTTGAATCCTATGCCCGTCTTCTTCATGACGGGAATGCTTATGGCCCAGTTGTAAAGGGCAGACCCGAAGGCGACAGTTCCCTGGGAGGCATCAACGCGCCATCCATTATTGTACTTCTCCTCGTCCATGCCCTTGATGAGCTTGTTGATGTTGTCTATGACCTTGCCCAGTCTGACGGCCAGGTCCTTCTTCTCCACCTTGAGCTCGTTGATAAGCCGGTCGGTCTTGTTGACGAAGAGAATGGGCCTTACGCCCTCGCGTATAGCCTGTCTTAAAACCGTCTCAGTCTGGGGCATGGCTCCCTCGACTGCGTCCACCACCACTACGGCTCCGTCCACGGCACGCATGGCCCTGGTGACGTCGCCTCCGAAGTCCACGTGGCCCGGAGTATCTATCATGTTGATGAGGTATTCTTTGCCGTCCACCTCGTGAACCATGGATACGTTGGCTGCGTCAATGGTGATGCCTCTGGCCTGTTCCAGAGGGTCGAAGTCCATGAAGAGGTTGTGATCGTCATGGCCGGCCAGATCCATGGAGATCATACCGGCGCCTGCTACCATGTTATCCGAAAGTGTTGTCTTTCCGTGATCTATATGAGCAACGATACCGATGTTCCTGATCATTTCAGGCTTATGCATCAGCTCCTTGCCTCGCTCTACAATCTTCTCCGCCCTAGTCATAACATGCCTCGCGAATTTTGAGATGAATACGTAATTCCAACTTGGGACTCAGAATCCTAGGATTCAATCTATATAAGCCTTGGGCCGACCCTGAGCCCTTCAGGCGCATCGATCTGCCTGACCCTTGGATCAAAAACATAGCTTTTAAGCCCTCCTCTAAAGGCCATCTTGAGACCCTTGGATTTCTAACCTTCCAGGACGGTCTATTAGGCATCTTCATATAATGCATAGATGTTTTCTTTGGCCCCTAAATTCGAAATTTTAAGAAATTATAATTTTGTGGATAAAGCTTAAATCGCTAGGACGATAGGCTTTGCACGGTTTTCAAGATGGCCCGCTTGGTGATGAAGTTTGGCGGAGTCTCCGTCGCTGACGGTAAAAGGCTCAGGCACGTAGGTGAGATGGCCAAGCAGTTCAGGGACGAGGGTAATGAGGTAGTTATCATCACCTCTGCCCTTCAGGGAGTCACTGATCAGCTGCTGGAATGCGCAAGGAAGGCGGCTAAAGATGGTAACACCGCCGATGTGGAGGATTTAATAAAGAGGCTGACCGAGAGGCACAATCAGGTCGCAGCCGATGCTATAGAGGATCCAAAGATCTTGAAGGATATCCAGGAAGCCACGGTGGATAAGCTGAACGATCTGGAGAAGGCTTACGTCGGCATATGCTATCTGGGAGAGATCACCCCGAGGTCCATGGACTACATATCGGGGTACGGCGAGCAGCTTGCTGCCCCTATTCTCTCAGGAGTTATAAGGGATCTAGGCATAGAGTCCAAGGCCTATACCGGTGGAGATGCCGGTATCATCACCACCAGCGATTACGGCGATGCCAGGCCCCTGGAGAAGACCTATGACCTCATCCCGGAGAGGCTCATGCCACTCAAGGGAATACCCGTGGTCACGGGCTTCATAGCCAAGGACGAGAAGGGCATCACCACCACCCTGGGCAGAGGCGGGTCCGACTTCTCGGCCTCTATCATAGGAGCAGCCATTGGCGCAGACGAGATCTGGTTCTGGAAGGAGACCCAGGGGGTCCTGACCACGGACCCGAAGATCGTTCCCGAGGCCAAGACCATCCCCTCCATATCCTACAAGGAGGCTATGGAGCTTTCCTTCTTCGGAGCCAAGGTTCTTCATCCCAGGGCCATTGAGCCCGCCATAAGGAAGGAGATTCCAGTCAGGGTGAAGTGCACTTTCGACATCAACAGCCCTGGCACCCAGATAGTTCACAGTGATGTGCCGAAGAAAGACGTCATCAAGGCCGTGACCCTAGCCAAGAACGTAGCCCTGCTGAATATCTCTGGAGCGGAGATGATAGGAGCTCCTGGCATGGCTGCCCGCGCCTTCACGGCCATGGCCAAGGCCGGAGTAAATATAATCATGATAAGCCAGTCCTCCTCCGAGGCCAATATTTCTGTAGTCGTGGACGCCCGCCACCTGGAGAAGGCCAAGGCGGCTTTAGTAGCAGAATTCCCAAGCGATCAGGTCAAGGAGATCACCCATGACAAGGACATCTCGGTGATTGCAGTCGTCGGGTCTGGCATGGCCGGAACTCCTGGTGTCGCGGCCCGGGTCTTCAAAGCCATGGGCCAGGCCAACATCAACGTCATGATGATAAGCCAGGCCGCTAGCGAGCACAACATATCCTTCGTGGTCAGGTCCAAGGACGCCGAGAGGGCAGTCCAGGAGCTGCATGAGGAGTTTGAGCTGTACGGGGTGTTATAGTGAAGAAGGGCATGACCTATGCTGATGCAGGCGTTGACATTCATTTAGAGAATAAATCTATCGATGCCATGAAGCGCGTCCTCACCACCAGACGCAGGGGATTCGGCGCCCCTATGACCGAGATCGGCCACTACGCAGGCCTCCTGGACATGGGAGCCTTTGCCCTGGCCATGACCACCGACGGCGTCGGATCCAAGGTTCTCATCGCCAACGCCATCAAAAAGTGGGACACGGTGGGCATTGACTGCATGGCCATGAATGTCAACGACCTTCTGGCCATAGGGGCTGAACCCATAGCCTTCGTGGATTACCTGGCACTGGAGAAGGTAGACCCCGAGAGGTCTGCTCAGATAGCCATAGGGCTTCAGAGAGGTGCCGAGATCTCTAACCTGACCATCGTAGGTGGAGAGACCGCCTCCCTGCCGGAGATCATAAAGGGCTTCGACCTGGCTGGAACCGCCATTGGAATCGTGGATAAGGATAGGGTCGTCACCGGTGAGAAGATCGCCGTTGGAGACGTCATGGTGGGAGTTCCAAGCGACGGCCTCCACAGCAACGGTTACACCCTGGCCAGGAGGATCGTGGAGCAGTCCAAGTACACCTACTTCGATAAGATGCCAGGATCGGACAAAACCATCGGGGAGGAGCTCCTGGTCCCCACTAGGATTTACATGGAGATCCTGGATCTGGTCAAGAAGTGCGACGTCCACGGCCTGGCCCACATCACAGGCTCGGGCCTCCTCAAGCTCCACAGGCTTACTGCCCTGGGCTTTGAGATTACCGATCCCTTGGAGCCCCAGCCCATCTTCAGTTTCCTCCAGAAGCTGGGGAATGTGACGGACTCCGAGATGTACAGGACCTTCAACATGGGCATGGGCTTCGTGGTGATACTGCCCGAGGATGAGGCTAGGAAGGCCTGTCAGATCATGGGTCCCGGGTCCAAGGTAATAGGGTCCGTAACAAAAGAAGGTTTGAGAGCTGGGAAGCTGGAGCTTTAAGTTAAGCTCAGGTTTTAATCCCAGCTTTAAATCCATTTTTAGCGCTAAGTTTTCTGAGCGATTCTAGGCAGCCTTCCCTTATTCTTTTTCGGTCGCTGCCTTGGCCTCGGCTCCAAAGAGCTCTTCCAGCTTATCCTTGATCTTCCTGATATTCTCGACCGATGGGCAACCGACATCTATCGGCGGCATCCCTGCCAGGTCAGCCTGGACCAGGCAGTTGTCGAAGGGTATGGTCCCGAGAACGGGTATTCCCATCTGCGCCAGCTTATCCGCCACGGGCCCGGGATCGTTGGCCTTGTTGATGACTGCAAAGTACCTGGTGATCCCTATCTGCTGGCCCAGCTCCTTTATGCGCTCCACGGTCTCTATGGACCTCATGCCTGGCTCCACCACGGCGATCATGGCATCGACACCCTTGGCAGTGGCCCTTCCCAGGTGTTCAATGCCCGCCTCCATATCCATGATGACGGCGTCCTTTTCCCTGGTGATGACATGCCTTATGAGGGCCTTGATGAAGGAGTTGGCGGGGCACATACATCCTGAACCTCCCGAATCAATGGTTCCCATGACCACCAGCTTGACGTTGTCGGGGCCGGTGCAGCCGCACATCTTTACTATGTCGTCCACCTTGGGGTTGAGCTTGTACATCCCCATGGGCATCCCCGCCCTCTCCTGGATGAGGTCTTTGTGGGTAGTGACGGGAGCGGGAAGGGACTTTATGCCTATGGCCGAGCCCAGGTTCATGCTAGGATCGGCGTCTATGGCCAGGACGTTATAGCCATCGCGGGCGAGCATGCGGGCAAGGGTGCCAGCCAATGTGGTCTTGCCCACGCCACCCTTACCAGAGATTGCTATCTTCAAAGAAAAACCTCCTTGGATCCTGGCGGTCTTGGCCAGGCTTCGTTTACCACATGCTGCTTAATATTCCCTCCACATATATTTCCTTGGGTGCAGGGGGTTAATATGAAGGTTCAGAAGAGGCACGGGGATGTAGTGGATTTCGATCCTTCCATGGTTGTTGCTGCCATCTGCAAGGCCTTTGCAGCCGTGGGCAGGGAGGGGGCAGTGGAAGGTCGAGGGAGCTAGCAGAGCGCGTGGAGGTCGAGGCTCAAAGGAGGTTTGGAGACTGCACTAATGGCACTGTCGGAACAGTTTGGGTTGAAGATCTTCAGGATCTGGTGGAGCGGGTTCTAATTGAGGAGGGCTACGTTGAGGTTGCCAAGGCTTACATCCTTTATCGTCAGAAGAAATGCGAGATTCGGGAGGCCAAGAGGTGCCTGGGGGTCTCCGACGGCATGAAACTCAGCTTGAACGCCGTGGAGGTACTGAAGAGAAGATATCTCAAGAGAGATCTCTCTGGCAAGGTTATAGAGACCCCTGGTGAGATGTTTGCCCGGTCCGCCTACCAAGTCTCCCTGGCCGAGAAGAGGTTCGGCAGCGATCCCTATGTCCAGGGCAAAAGGTTCCTGAATGCCATGAAGGACCTTCTATTCCTTCCCAATTCCCCTACCTTAATGAACGCTGGACTGCCCCTGGGCCAGCTCTCTGCCTGCTTCGTCCTCCCCATAGAAGATTCCATTGAGGACATCTTCGATGCCGTAAAGCACATGGCCCTCATCCATCAGAGCGGCGGAGGAACGGGCTTTTCCTTCTCCAGGCTTCGCCCGAAGAACGATGCGGTTGGGGCTACGGGTGGAGTAGCCAGCGGCCCTGTCTCCTTCATGAGGGTCTTCGATGTCGCGACGGATGTGGTAAAGCAGGGTGGAAGACGCAGGGGCGCCAACATGGGCGTTCTCTCTGTAAACCATCCGGACATCCTGGAGTTCATAGGCGCCAAGGATAGGCCGGGCTTCATGGAGAACTTCAACCTATCTGTGGCAGCCACCAATGAGTTCATGCGCCGGGCCAAATCCGGTGCCGACTTGGACCTGATAAATCCCAGAAACAGTGGAATCACGGGCAGCCTGAAGGCCAGAGATCTCATGAGGCTTATAGCCACCTCCGCCTGGAGGCGAGGAGAGCCTGGGGTTCTTTTCATTGACAGGATCAACACTGCCTCGACCGTCCCCGGAACTATAGAGGCCACCAACCCCTGCGGTGAGCAGCCCCTTCTTCCCTATGAGTCCTGCGATCTTGGATCCATAAACCTATCCCGGCTGGTGAAGACGAGAGAGGTCGACTGGGACCGCTTGGAGGAGCTGGCCTGTATGGGTGTGAGGTTTCTGGACGATGTCCTGGAGGTCAACAAATTCCCCCTCCCAGAGATCAGGGAGGCCACCCTTAGAAACAGAAAGATTGGCCTTGGGGTCATGGGCTTTGCCGAGATGCTCATAGAGATGGGCTTATCCTATGCCTCGCCTGATGCTCCTGGACTGGCCGAGGAGATCATGGGCTTTCTGACCAGGGCTGCCAGGGAGGAGTCGGAGCGCCTGGGGAACGAGAGAGGGTCCTTCCCAACCTTCGATGAGAGCACCCTTAATGACTACGGGGCTATGAGAAACGCCACCGTAACCACGGTTGCCCCAACCGGCAGCATAAGCATCATCGCCGGCACATCGAGCGGGATTGAGCCCCTCTTTGCGGTGAGCTTCGTCCGCCATGTCTTGGAGGGGACGAGACTCGTAGAGGTCTCCCCTCTGTTTATGCGCATGGCTAAAGAGCGGGGGATCTACAGCAAGGAGTTGGAGGCGGAGGTGGTAAGAAAGGGATCTCTCCAGGATGTGGCAGGGATTCCGCAGGATTTGAAGGATCTGTTTGTCACGGCCCTGGAGGTGTCGCCTGAGCAGCACGTGAGGGTCCAGGCGGCGTTTCAGATACATACAGATAACGGAGTTTCTAAGACTGTCAATCTGCCAGCTAGGGCTTCCATTGAAGACGTGCTGAAGGTTTACGATCTTGCTTACAATCTGGGGTGCAAGGGAGTCACAGTTTATAGATATGGGTGCAGGGATCAGGTCTTGTATTTTGGGGATTCGGATGCTGTAGATTCAGGGGCTGGTAAGTGCCAGGTCTGTGGTCGATAATCCCGATTTAACATCAAACGCCAGAGCTCTAAACTATTAAAAGAGTCATCTCCAATCCAGGGCCTTATGCTGTAGACCGACCGGAGCAAGATCTTCACATATATCTTCAAGCCCGCCTCCCCTCCGAAGTCAAACTTCTCTTTTATTACCTCTTGAGATCTATGCCTCTCTATCATGTGTCGCATAAGTTTATATATTATTGGTATTAACAATAGAAAGTAAGTTACATCGATAATCGAAATTAGAAAGAAGTCAACGTTCAGCCTGTATGCAGGGGCGAATTCTATCTCGGTTTGGATTGCATTAGAGACTAGCAAAGAGTGCTAAAACAGATGAATCGAAAGAAATCATGAGCTTCCTATGAGTATCCTAATATGTTTATCCTCTTTGCATCAGTAATTTACTCCTTCTTGCGCATGCCATATAGACCGCTAGAAGGATTTATCGTCCAACTTGGAACTT
>CAZKWM010000089.1:0-9477 GCA_964556405.1 uncultured Methanotrichaceae archaeon
GATCCCCTCGTCGATCAGCTCAACCTCTCTCCGGTGCTCCTCCAGGCCCATTCAGATCTCCCTTCCCATAGACGCTGCTTGGTTATTCACTGCTGTCCTTATCACCCTTCCGCCCAGGTTCTCCCAGGCAAAAGAGACCTCCTCAACCTTATCATCGGGGACCAGGGCAGCGTAGGCAGGACCTGTTCCAGAAAGGCTGGCACCCAAGGCCCCGGCATTTAGGGCGGCCATTATAGGCTCGGCGGAGAAGCCGAGAGCTGCGCAGTACATGATGCCGTTGAGGGTCATGGCCCTGCCGTAGTCGCCATTCAGGGCCAGGTCAAAGGCCACGTCGGCCAGGGGAGCCACGAGCCTGGATCTTCCCACATCGGTGTCCTTGCTCAGGACCTTTTTGTCGGGGACCAAGAGAATCACGGCTGAATCCATCTTCTCCCTTCTAAGAAGCTTCATCTCCCGGTTATCGGTGACCACGACGCCCCCGAGCATGGAGGCCAAGGCATCATCCAGGGCTCCGGTGATGGTCACTCCTACCTCCCTGGCAGCAGAAACGCCTATCACCGCTGCCTCAAAGAGGTCCATTTCCTCTCCTAAGGCATCCAGGGCCGCCAGCACTGAGGCATTGGCGGCTGTGCTGCTGCTTTTAAGGCCGCTGGCCACTGGAACCTCACTTCTGGTCCTGACGATAGCACCGAGATCTCTACCGAATCTCTCCAGGACCATCTCCACGCACCTTACCACGAGCCTGGTGTCAACCCCCGGGACGTCGCCCTTCACTTTACCTGAAGGATCCAGGATCACCTCGGCCTCGGTCCTCATGTCCACGCCGAAGGCCGAGCCCCTCCAATTGGCCACGGCATTGAGAATCGTGGCCGCGCCGCACGCAACTGCCTTTCCCTTCAAGAGGTCTCCATCTCCATAATCTTCTTCAGCTTCTCCAGCTCCTTCACAAAATCCTCCTGGCCCTCCCTGGTGTACTTGCCTATCATCTTATCCAAGTAATCCATCTCAGTTACCGTGGAGACGAAGGCCGGCTGGTAGCTGCCCAGAGAATAGAGGGGCAAAACTTCTACACCGCCCTTATTGGTGGCCTCCTCCAAATCCTTCACCACGGCGATGAAGGAATATTTCTTATAGCCCAAACCTCTGGCGATGTTCTTAGCATAGCTGTTCATCTGCTGAACCCTTCTAGAAGAGAGATTTTTGTAAGCGGCTACGGAGTCCTTGTACTCGATGAACATCACTGCATCGTCGGACCAGAGAAGGGCATCGTACTCCACAATGGCTATGGAGTTCTTCATGGCCACGACGTTGAAGAGAACACCCCTGCACCAGCCGATGTTCAGGTGGATCCTGAAGTCGGCCTCAGTTATGGGAGCCACCCTCGGCTTAAGGACGTAGGGGTCGCTGGTGAGCTCTATCATGATCGGCTATATGCCGAGGGGACTTATGGCCTTTTCTATCTTGAATTATTCCTTTCGCCAAAGATTGTAGGCCATAGATGCAGCCGCCGAGGGTGAGGCCAGGGCCACCTTCAAGCCCGCAAGCATCGATTTCTTGTACAAAGGTCCCTCGCAAAGGAGATTCTTTCCAGATAGCGTCTTAATCAATTCATCGATACTGCTATCGCTCATTTTTCTGAGAGTCTCCAGGCTGGCCCTGGCCATGCGATACTCCCAGTAGAACTCCGACCTCCACAGGCGCGTATATCTGGAAAGGGCTTCTTTGGAGGTGTCACCACATATGGCGGCCTCCGCTGCCACCTTTCCGCATATGGTGCCTGCCCTCATGGAGTAGGCCAGGCCGCTCTGGCCCGCTGCCCCTCCGGTGACCATGAACGCATCCGCCACCAGCTCTCCTGGAAGAGTAGCTATGGGATCGCCGCCCCTCCTTGTAGCAGTTATTTTGAGGCATTCGGATCTGTTAAGGTTGGGGTAAGTCCCAGCCTTATGCTTCGCGAATCTCTTGATGAAGGCATTCAAGAATGGACTGAGGCTCCTTCCGTGCCCCCTCACAAAGACTCCCAAGGTCGCCCTATCCCCTCCTGCTGGGGAGAAGGTGGCCTTCCATCCGGGAGATATGCTTCCCACGAAATACTCGAAGTGCTCCTCCTCGCCCAGGCCGGGATGCTGGACGTCCACCTCCATCGCCCAGGCGATATCCGCGGGGTAGGTCATGGGAAAGATGCCGACCTCGCCGCCGAAGGAAGAGTAGACCCCTGAGGCATCCACTACCACACCCTTGGTGAGGGTGTACTTGCTGGTCTTTATGGAGCGCTTAGATCCACTGAGTTCGGTGCTAGAAGCCTCGTCTTTCAAAAGAACGACACCCTGATCTTCGGCGATCTTAAGGTAATGATCATCAAACCTCTTCCGGTCCAGGAAGTACCCTTTGGTGGGTATGGTCAGGCTGTGCCCCGATGGCGAGACTATCCTCATGCCAGGGAGGGTTTTCTTGATAAAGGAGCTCTCCAGCCGAATTCCTTCCCGGGAGGCCATGCCCTCGAAGAGGGTGTTGGCGTGGTGAATATCTTGGCCAAGGTCCCTGTCCACCAGGACAACCTCAGCCCCGGACCTGGCAGCGGAGATGGCTGCAGCCAGGCCGGCGGAGGATGCGCCGAGGACGAGCACGTCGAACTTCATGCTTTTTGTGATGGCATAAGCCTCAGATGAACCTTTTCACGGTGGAAGGCTGGGATTTCCAAGATCAGAATGAATTAGATCAAAAAGAGGTTAGAGCATAGAGGTGAGGTCGCTTAGACTGTCGCCTTGCTCTTGGCTATGAACTTGATGAGATCTGGACCGAGCCTGGCCTTCTTCTGTATCTGGGTGGCGAGCTCGTCGACGTTGACACCGGTTGAAGCCATGGAGCGGATCTCCTCCAGGGTGGCATCATCCACAGTGAAGTACTCGTCGAGGTCCTTTCTGTGGCCCCAGACATCGCCCTCCAGGAGATCTATGCCCTGCATCTCCAGGAAGACCTGGATGGCATTGGACATGGTCTTACGGTAAGAGGGAGGCACCTGTATCATCCTGAGCCTCGGGCACCTCTGCATGAGGTTTAGGAAATCAACATTGGAGGCCCTGAAGGCCAGGTGAACCATCTTCTCGTTTGAGTTCAGACTAGTGATCTCATTTTTTGAGCTGACAACTCTAAGTCTCATATACACTCCAAAGAACTAAGAGTGTACCATATTATTAATAGACACTTGCTGTGTACGCTATCGTATAAACCACGGGTTGTAAAACATAGACCTCAGATGAATAAAACCAATGTCGGAAACCAAGGGATGAAATTTAGCAATAATCCTCATGCCGCGCCCTAATTCCAAGGAGTCGAAAGGGAGCATCACATAGGCAACCCTTGTCGGGAAAAAGACTTCAACTGCTGCCTTTATCAGCCTTCTTCCGCATCAAGTTCTGCATTCAGGCCTTGATGTCAAGAAGCATATGGTTTTGAGGGCTTATGTGACTGACGACTATTATTTGCCAACCGCCGCTGCCAATGTATAAAGTATCTGGGCCCGCTCCGGAGAAGAGCTGCTTCAACCCAGGATTGGATAACAGACCTCATTTCCGGGCATTTTGGCTACAGATACGGATCAGGGCTCTGGAAGGGGCCTGCAAAATTCCAGCCCCAAAGGCATCGCGAGGGTCCCTGATAGGATTTATCTGAGTTCCAGAGCTGCAATAGCAACCACGGAAAGCCCGAGTGAAGCTCAGCAAGGCTCGAGGTAAGTACGGCAAGCACACTAAAAGAGATAGAATACTTTTAAGAGAAAAGACGAAGAGTAAAAGGATACTTAAGCTTGAGCTCTGCGCTCAAGCCATGGCCTTGCTCTTAGCTATGTACTTGATGAGATCTGGACCGAGCCTGGCCTTCTTCTGTATCTGAGTGGTGACATCATCCAGGTTGGCGCCGGTTGAAGCCAGGGAGCGGATCTCCTCCAGGGTGGTGGCGTCCACGGTGAAGTACTCGTCAAGGTCCTTTCTGTGGCCCCAGACATCGCCCTCCAGGAGATCTATGCCCTGCATCTCCAGGAAGCCGTGAATGGCATCGGACATGGTCTTCAGATAGGACTTGGGTACCTGAATGGCCCTAAGCCTCGGACACCTCTGCATGAGGCATAGGAAATCCACGTTGGAGGCCCTAAAAGCCAGGTGGACCATCTTCTCGTTCGAGTTCAGATTAGTTATTTCATTTCTTGAGCTGACTACTCTAATTCTCATAACAACTCTCCATTCCCTTACACGTTACTATATTATTAATAGACACTTCTGCTGTACACATCTGTATAAAACAGTTGCTGCATATCATAAACATGGGCCAAATTAAATTGGAGTGTGCCTTTACATACAAAATAAGATTCCCACAGGCCTGCCTTTAGCGCCTCCTCCCTCAGATTACCCTGCGGTATCTCCCTTAAGAAGGATGAAGGATTGACCTGAGAACGACTCTACTATCCTCACATATTTCCCGAGTTTCTATGGCTTTTTTAAGATCTGGATCAGCGAAAGAATCACTACTCCAGGCATATATTTTTCCGACTTTTCCGCTATTATAGGGTTGTTAAAACGGATACTTGCGCAGCCGGGGATACATCTCAGAAATCATCCAGAGAGTGAAGTATATCATACACTTTGAGCATGTATATTCCATTAATTGACTATCAATTGCCAAATTTAGCTCGTTAAATACACAAATAGCTAAAACTCTCCTAAAGTTTAGTTTCAGTACAACCCCTCAAATAAAGGCAGCGAGGTGAGACAGCGCCCGACCCAGAACGGCTCTGAGGCCCACCCCCATACCCCGCGATGAATCTCACCAACTATTCCATGTCTTGAGATGAGCACTCCGGGTTTCTGTCGCGAAGGACTGAAGAGGGATAGGAAAACATCCCGGAGAAGAAGGCAGAAGATAGGTCGCTAGATTACCACTAAATATTCGACCGATCTGCTTAGGTATACGGCGGATTCTGCTAGAAGATGCCATCCAAGGGAAGGCCGGAAACTATCATGAAGAACCAGAGCCCGTCCGATCCCCTTATCTAGGCGGCTTTGATTCATTAGCTTTATATAACAGGTATTGAGCTTTGCAGGAGAATTAATATTTAATGAACCGAGACCTAAGGCACCCGGAGGTTCCGGGGGAACGCTGTAAATCCGGCCCAGGGTATTCAAAAGGGAGCTATGATAGCGTAGTGGGCTTGATGGTCGAAGGGGTTTTAAAGCTAGGGAGCAGTCATCGGAGAAGATTTCCATGGGCAGGGTAATGCTTACTGACACGGTTTTCAGGGACGCTCACCAGTCGCTTCTGGCCACTAGGATGAGGACCAGGGATATGCTACCCATCGCTGAGACAATGGATCAGGTTGGGTTCTTCTCCCTGGAGGTGTGGGGTGGCGCCACCTTCGACACCTGCATCAGGTATCTGAACGAGGACCCCTGGGAGAGGCTCAGGGCTTTGAAGAAAGCCATGCCCAATACCCCTCTCCAGATGCTCCTTAGAGGTCAGAACCTGGTGGGATACAGGCACTATGCCGACGACGTGGTGGAGAAGTTCGTGGAGAGATCGGCTGCCAACGGCGTGGACATCTTCAGGATCTTCGATGCCGTCAACGACATTAGGAACATGCAGAAATCCATAGAGGTGGCAAAGCGCTCCGGAGCCCATGTCCAGGGCGGCATAAGTTACACCACCAGCCCTGTCCACACCATAGAGCAGTTCACCGCCTTCGCAGTGAACCTGGCCGAGCTTGGCTGCGATTCCCTCTGCATCAAAGACATGGCCGGTCTTATTACTCCAAAGGACGCCTTCGACCTAATAAGCGCCATTAAAAAGGAGGTCAAAATCACCGTGAACCTCCACACCCACTGCACCAGCGGCATGGCCCAGATGAGCTACTTCCACGCCTGCCAGGCTGGAGTGGATATCCTGGACACCGCTATGTCACCTCTCTCGGGCGGCACCTCCCAGCCCTCCACAGAGAGCATAGTGGCAGCCCTGGAAGGCACCCCCTACGCCACTGGCCTGGACCTCAACCTTCTTACTGAGATCAAGAGGTACTTCGAGAGGATCATGGAGGTCTACGCTCCCATCTTCAACCCCATAGTGGCGAGGGTGGACACCAACGTCCTGAAGTACCAGGTGCCAGGCGGCATGCTCTCCAACCTTGTCTCCCAGCTCACCGAGCAGAAGGCCATGGATAAGTACGAAGAGGTTTTAGCCGAGGTGCCCAGGGTCAGGAAGGACCTCGGATACCCGCCTCTGGTAACGCCAACCAGCCAGATCGTGGGAACCCAAGCAGTCCTGAACGTCATCACCGGGGACAGGTACAAGATGGTGCCCAAGGAGGTCAAGGACTATGTAAAGGGCCTCTACGGCAAGTCCCCGGCTATGATAGACCCGAAGGTCAGAATCAAGGTCCTCTGCGATGAGGAGCCCATAACAGTCAGGCCGGCAGATCTTCTCAAGCCCGAGTACGCCGAGGCCGTAAAGCAGCTCGACTCCCAGAACCTGGCCAGGAAGGAAGAGGACTATGTGACCTATGCCCTCTATCCCCAGGTGGCCCTCAAGTTCTTACAGGGCCTGGCCATCGAGGAGCCTATGGTCAAGAAGGATGCAGCCATCCCCTCGGCTCCGGCGGTAGCCCTCAAGGCCGAGCCCTTGGCATTTAACGTGGAGGTGGATGGTGAGGCCTACCTGGTCAAGGTGGCCCCGGCAAGAATATCCATCCAAGAGGCTCAGCCCAAGGACCCCAGCGGCGATGGTGTTACCGTACCCATGCAGGGCGTCATCATCAGGTACAAGGTAAAGAAGGGCGACAAGGTATCCAAGGGAGAGATCGTGGCCGTCTTAGAGGCCATGAAGATGGAGAACAACATCCTGGCGAACAAAGACGGCTCCATAAGGGAGATATACGTGAAGGAAGGCACCACTGTTGCACCAGGCGATGTCCTGATGTCCATAGATTAAGAGGAGATATGTCCATAAGCAAAGAGCAGGTCCTCATAGAGGCCCTGCCTTACATCAAGGAGTTCCACGATTCCATCATGGTCTTCAAGATAGGCGGGTCCATCATGTCCAACCGCGAGATCCTGGAGGATTTCATCCAGGACATCGTGCTTCTTAGATACATAGGCGTTCATCCGGTGGTCGTCCACGGAGGCGGCCCCGAGATCTCCATGGCCATGGAGAGGTTTGGAAAGAAGGCCGAGTTCGTGGGAGGCCTTAGGGTCACCGATAAGGAAACCCTCTCCATTGCCCGCATGGTTCTCCTGGGCAATATAAACGCAGAGCTGGTCTCCCTAGTAGGGAAGTACGGTGGGAAGGGCCTGGGCCTCTCTGGCCAGGACGGCATGTTCCTCATGGCCAAAAAGAAAGCCCCGGTGAAGGTCGATGGAAAGGAGCCCGTGGACCTGGGATTCGTGGGTGAAGTTACCCGCGTGAACCCCGAGATCATCCTGGTCAATGCCGGCAAAGGCTACATTCCCGTCATTTCTCCCATAGCCGTGGATGAGGATGGCAGCAACCTCAATGTTAACGCCGATACAGCCGCAGGCGCCATAGCCATTTCTCTCAGAGCCAAGAAGTTCGTCTCCATAACCGATGTGGAAGGGGTAAGAGCGAGACCTGATGATCCAAGCTCGGTCATATCCCAGTTCCCGGCAGCGGAGTTCGAGAGCATGGTAAAGCAGGGCATCATCAATGGTGGCATGATCCCCAAGGTGGAGGCCTGCGTCAAGGTGGTCAAAGAGGGCGTGGAGAAGGCCCACATCATCGATGGCAGAGTGCCCCATGCCATACTCCTAGAGCTTCTGACGGATAAAGGAGTAGGGACCATGATCAGCAGGAAGTAAATGGCGGAACTAAATCCGTTTCACCGCCTATTCTATCCTATTTTATATTTCCATTTATTATCTCGCATTCCCTGCCTTTCCTGCCTTACAGAGCGGATCCTCCACATCCCAGAAAGGCTTATGGTCAAGGCAGACCATTATTTATCCTGTGACCTTGGAGATTCGGGAGAAGGAAACGTACGATCCTGGAGATGATACATTCCTTCTGCTAAGAGCGGCCCTTAAGGAGGTAAAGCCCTCGGACTACGTCCTGGAGGTCGGCTGTGGACGGGCTGTTATCTCCGGAGAGATGGCTAAAATCGCCCGAAGGGTTATAGCTGTGGATATCAACCCTCACGCCATGGGGATAGCAAGGAGTAAGGGCCTGGAGGCCATAAGGACGGATCTGTTCAAAGGACTCAAGGGCAAATTCGACCTGATTCTATTCAATCCGCCCTATCTACCCACATTTGAGGAGGAAAAGGTGGATGGTTGGATCAACTATGCCTACGACGGTGGTCCTACCGGCAGAGATACCATTAATAGGTTTCTGGAAGGTTTGAAGGATCACTTGAAGACAGAGGGCCGGGCCCTTCTCCTGGTCTCCAGCGCCGACGACATAGAGGAGGTCCTATCCAAGGCTTCCGCAGAGGGATTTGAGGCTACAGAGGCCGATGATGAGCCTGAGAAGTTCTTCTTTGAACAGCTTTACGTATTTAAATTGAGGATCGCCCAACAGGGACGGCCCTCGTGCACAATCTAAGGAAATTCTTGCTGGGTTATAAGACAGGTTAAAGTTTAACGGGTGTTTGTCTGGAGTCATTTCCCCGGACAATTCCCCTGGAGAGGGGCATGAGATGATGGGTCAGTAATATTATTATAGGCATTCTATGAAATCTTTGTGGAGGAGCTTTTATATACTAACGAAGAGCAATTCGTATTGCTCCACGGGCTTGAGTTCTAACAAGACAATGGAGCTTGTCATGCTCTCTTTTTACAAACCGATAACACATAGAGAGAGATAACTTTGCTTAAGTTGAGAGAATTTGTTCTAATACCATAACCTTATATGTAAGAAGCAATAATTCATCAACTGTATAATACCGTAAAGAATATTCTTGAAGGTGAGGCTTAGAGTAATCAGTTCAAAGAGTGAGATCGAAGAGCTCAACAGGAATGAGCAGATGTTTCGCTTTGCATTCAGGGCATCCAACAAGGACCTATTCAATCTGTTGCAGAATTGTCCCATGATTAGTGCCATCCAAGTCCCTGGCTCTTATCGCAAGACTCTCTCCAAGGCAAGGGGGGAGATGTTTCTGGTGATGCAGGGCATAGAAGTGATAGAGGGATGTATGGGATGAGAATGCATCTAATAGAATCGAGCAGCTCAAGGCCAATGGCTTGGACAACAACGAAATAGCTAGAACCATATCCAGAGAGGCCAAGCTTTCTCCAGAGCTCGTAAAATATGTTATAAAGTAGAGCTCGTAGAATTAGAGCTGAGAAGATCGACAAGCTTATCCAGTACCTCAGGGACCCCCCGGCCGGCAAGAGTGGACATATTCAGAACCCCTCGATATTCCATGATATCGGCCTTATTGGCCACCACGAGGATTGGAAGCTTGACCCAGCTCTTTACATC
>CAZKWM010000090.1:0-9380 GCA_964556405.1 uncultured Methanotrichaceae archaeon
TGCAAGCAAGCGATCTGGGTCCTCACAGTCCGCATAGTCTCCCGCCTTGGCGTTCCACAGAAATTCTTCGTGCTTCAATTTCTCGCAGGTAGATCGATAATTGATCCAGTTATTCTGGTACTGGTTTAGGCTCTGTACGGACTCTAGGACCACTATAAGCACGCCCAAGATTCCAGCTATTACATTGGAGCTAATAGGGATTCCTGAGTCAAAGATGCTCGGATTAGATATATTCAAACCTGCTATGAATGGAATCAAGGCAGCCGCAACAATTTCCAGGATTTTTAATCCCTTGTATCGGCTCTGATTCCTGGCGCGCTTCTTATCGTACCAATCGATCTGATCATTCAGCCGTGTTAAGATTGAGGCCCTCCGAGCTGTCGAGGATTCTTGAGTCGCCAGATGATCTTAAGTCATATGTAACCGCCCTGACTAGCTAAAGATCACTAATCAATTGATTAATCCATCGATCGTTATTGATGAATGGAATAGCAGCAAATGCAAGCTCTTATCTCCTGGAAGAGTCCTTCCATCAGGCGGTTAAAGAGTGGAGAATTACTATAAAAATGGGGTTATTATCTTCCTATGAAAAGGTCTTTGCCTGTGGATTTAGAGGCAGTCCATACGACGTCTGAGCGCACCCTCGGCAGCCGCACGAGATCCCTGGCTGCGAGGGCTTCAGAAGTTTATTATTGGCTATCCTCCCTTAAGATAAATCAATACAATGATAAAAAGGAGGAAGCCAGCGGCGCTCAGCCCTTCCAAGCCTAATGATTAGTCACTTCATGGATCCTATTGTCGTCTCTTGACTGTAGGGAAACATGACAAAGCCCCTGGGGAACTTGAACATCCTCTGCCCCATTTCTTTGTCAAAGGCCTGGATTGCTTTTGCATCCGTTCCTGCAGCCCTGGCCTTATTCAAAGCTCCTCCAGACGACTCCTCTTCCTCCACCTGCTCGTCCACGTACCACTGGAGAAACGCCTGAGTATTGATGTCCTTCTCGACCATGGCCATATCCATGAGAGCGTTGATGAGCCCCGTGACCTTCCTCTCGTGATTGTAGATGTTTTCAAAGACGTTCAAGGGCGAGGTCCACTCGAAAGGCGGCGCATCCACCGCCGGAAACCTGGCCCTCCCTCCAGTGCTTACTACGTAATCGTACATCTTCAGGGAGTGGACCATCTCCTCCCCTGCCTGAACCCTCATCCAGCTGGCCAGGCCTCTCAACTTCTGGGCCTCGAAGTAGGCCGACATGGAGAGGTAAAGATAGGAGGAGTAAAGCTCGGCGTTGACCTGGCCATTGAGGGCATCGTTAATCCTGGGACTCAGCATAAAATTACCTCAACCATTACCTTAGGCCGCTATCTTCTCGAACTGGTCCTTGCCGACACCGCACTCGGGGCAGACCCAATCATCGGGCAGGTCCTCGAAGGCGGTTCCCGGAGCCACATTGGAGGTTGGGTCTCCTTTATCGGGGTCGTAGATGTACCCGCATACAGTGCAGACATACTTGTCCATGCTCTCACCTGTGATGATAACTTACCTAATTGAATCTTCCTGAACTTAACTTACCTAGATCAGGCTATCCAGAACTTCTCTGATCTTGGCATCCCTGCCCGCCGGATGGAGCTCGTATCCCAGGAAGACCTGATCGAACCTGGGCTTATCGATATCGTAGAACTTGCCCAGGGGTATAGGTGCCTCCATGTTGTTGTAGTCCCAGGACCGGGCGATCTTCATGGCCTCATCGAAGCTTGAGGCGTCGTTTCCCTGGACCTCATAGACCCTCTCGTTGTACGCCTCATACATGTTGAAATAGGTAACGCAGACCTGGAGGGTGTCCACGAAGGAGAAGCCCTTGTGCATTATGGCATCCCTGAAGAGCTTTCTGAGCAGGTCTATGCCGTGGGTGTAGCCCCTGGCCAGGTAGGTTGCGCCCGAGGCCAACATCAACTCCATGGGATTCATGGGCAGCTCCTCCGTTCCCATGGGAGTGGATTTGCCCTTGAAGCCTAATGGAGAAGTAGGCGTGTACTGGCCCGTGGTCAGGCCGTAGACGCGGTTATCGTGGAGGATAAGGGTTATGTCCAAATTCCTTTTAGCCGCAAATATGAGGTGATCCAGTCCCTCGGCCAGGGAATCGCCGTCCCCGGAGAAGCATATGACCTTCAGGTCGGGATTGGCCAGCTTTATGCCCGTGGCCACAGGCAGGGTCCTTCCGTGGATGGAGTAGAAGCTGTTGACATTGAGGTAATCCGAGATCTTGGCGTGGCACCCTATCCCCGATACTATCACCACGTTCTCCAGGGGATAGTCTTCATCGTGCATGGAGGCAAGGACCGTCTGCATGGCGCTTAAGATGGAGAAGTTGCCGCAGCCGGGGCACCAGGTGTTCTTGGTATAGGTGCCAAGCTTCCTTGGGTTCATATTGGGGCTTGTGGCGAGACTGGCACTCGTTTCAGGCCTGGCGATTGTGCTGGGACTGCTGCTTACTCCTGGACCGCCGCTTGAGATCTTACTGCCGCTCATGCTCTAACCTCCCTTGATAAGGCTTTTTTAAGATCAGCTTCCAGGTCCTCCAGGGAGAAGGGCCTGCCGTTGTACTTGAGAACTTCCCTATCTATCCTGTAGCCGTAGCACCTGGCAAGCCTGGCCAGCTGGCCAGTGGCATTGCACTCAACAGAGATCACTCTACCCACACCCTTCAGGGCTTCACAGAGCTTGGTCACAGGGAAGGGAGAAAGCACCAGGACTTGAATTGTCTTCAGGCCTAATTTCTCCCCGATCTCTTGGCAGACTCCCTTGTTCGATCCCCAGCAGAGGAGGGCCGTTCTTCCCTGACCGTAGGTCTTCACAGTATCATGCCCAGCCATCTCCTCCGCCAGGGCTCTTTCCTTCAGGAGGCGCTTATCGGTCATGTCACTAGTGATCTTTCCATCCTCGGTGGTCACGCCGTACTCGTCGTGGCAGTAGCTGTTAACCTTAACCACCTGGCCTTTAACCGGCGGAAAAGCCAGGGGCGAGACTCCATTCTTGGTATACTGGTACCGGTTGTACTTCCCCTCACCCGTCCAAAGGGACACAGGCTCTTCCTTTATTTCCCCAGCCGCAGCCTGATCGAAGCTATATACCCCCTCGCTCACGATCTTGTCCGAGAGGATGATGGATGGGATCTGATACTTCCAGGCCATGTTCACCGCCAACCCTGACCAGTAATAGGCCTCCTCGGCATCTCCGGGGGCGACTATAAACCTGGGGAACTCGCCCTGGCCGGCGTTTAAAGCAAAGTGAAGGTCACTCTGGGCGGTGTAAGTCGGAAGGCCCGTGCTGGGACCTGTCCTCTGGCCAAGCATTATGACTAGGGGCATCTCCGCCTGACCTGCCATGCTCAAGCCCTCGGTCATGAGGCAGAAGCCTCCTCCTGAGGTTCCCACCGCCGCCTTAACTCCTTCGTAAGCGAAGCCCTGGGCCATGAGAACCACAGCGATCTCATTCTCGGGATGGACGACCTTGAGGTTAAAATCGGAGGCCGCACGGGCTATGAAATCCAGGAGGCTGGAGGAGGGGGTCATAGGATAGGCCACGTATGCACCGAGGCCCGCCTTGATCATTCCCAGGGCTATGGCCTGGTTTCCCTGGACTATGGGCAGAGGCGGCTGGTCAAGCTTATCGACCTTGAAGAACTCTACTGCTGAATCGTACCCCTTTCTGGCCACCTTCAGATTCAACTCCAGAGCTTTTGGCACATGCTTGGTCAAGACCAGCTCCAGGACATCCCAGGAGATGCCCGAGACCTTGCAGAGGGCCCCTATCATGCAGGAGTTGCGCATGATGTGCGGCGCTCCCTCCTCCTTGAGCATGGAGGTGATAGGAAGGCCGCATCCTTTTTGCTTCAATCCCTCCACATTCACCTTGTCCTGATCATAGATGATAAAGGAGCTCTCTTTAAGCCTGGGCTCGTGGATGTTGATGGTATCCTGATTCAGGGCTATGAGGACGTCCACCATTTCTCCGTGCGCGGCGATTTTGTTCTTAGAAGCCCTGACCAGGGATGAGTTGTGCCCTCCCCTGATGAGGGACGGATAGTCATAGTACATGTAAATGCGGTAACCGAGCTGGTTGAGGATGCGTCCGATGGTAACACCGGCCTCGTTTATGCCATCCCCAGCTATGCCGCCTACGAGAGCAGAAAAACTGTCCATCTCCATTCTCCGAATTCTAAGCCTTTGAGGCAGGCCAAGCCATCCTTTCTCCTACCCTCTGTCCCTCTTCCTTTGCCACTCTTTCCTCGTTACAGCCTTAATAATCTCCATACTATATCGGGTCGCCAGCATATAAAAACTTCGTGGACCCATCATGGCCTCTCATAGAACGTCCTTTCCTTTGGGAGGCCACAAAGGATTAAGAGAGTAGATGATAGGGAGGTGGAGTTTCGGATTATGAAGATATACTCGAGACCAAATCTGCGCTTTTTGAAGACCGGGGAATTTTATGCGCAGATATGAACGCCGATTTACAGGGATTTCACCACGTATTGAAACAGTACGGGAGCTTAAGAATATTAGCAGAGGTTCTAAGCATTGTTTCTCTTAAAGGCATCAACAAGATGGGGGATGTGACTTTGAGTGGAATTAAAGGGATTAAAAAATATCAGTTACTTTATCGGTGTTGATTATATTGGCAGCTATATATGTTATCATCCATGGATCTGCCCACAACGTGCCTAAGGTAGGGTTGGCCTACGACCCAAGGGACCATTCTCTGCACATCGTTCACATGGGCCCTGATCCCGAAAGCCAGCCTGAGATGACAGCGAACCTGGGCTCAGGCGTAGGGTCGGATGTATCGCCTTTATGGCCTTATCACTTAGCCCTCATCTCCTCTGGCTTTATTCTCATGCTCTCAGGCGCTTTGACTGCCAGGTTCATGAAGAAAAGAAAGGGCTGGCTTACCATCCACAGGTCCCTGGGAATCGCCGGTATAGCTCTGGTCCTGGTGGGCCTGATAGTGGTGGTCATGGCTATCCTCGTCCTTCCAGATCTACCTCATATAGGAGCCCCACGCTTACCTCGGCCGGACCATAGCCATTATGGCTGCCTATATGCCCTTCCTGGGATACCTCCAGCTAAAAAGATGGGACAAAAATCTTCGTGCCCTGCACAGATGGTCAGGAAGAGCCGTCCTGACCCTCATGATGGTCAACGCCTGGGCCTGGATATGCTGCTCAGCTAAAGGTTAAAGTCTACTCAGATTCCAAGTAATCGTAGAGCAGGGCACCTATGACCGCTCTAACTATTGGCCCTATCACGTAGATGAGATAGCTAGTCCATAGATTTGATCCTCCCAGTATGTAATCCGCAAGGTAAGGGCCAAAGGTCCTGGCGGGATTGATGGAGGAGCCGGCTATGTTGCCTATGGTTGTGATTACTCATCCCATGGTGAGCCCTATGACCAGGCCCCCCAGCAAATCCCGGAGTTGCTTTCTTATTCACGGCCGTACCCATGATGGACAGCATGAACAGGAAGGTCCCTACCACCTCTGCCAGGATGGCCTGGAAGTAGCTTATGCCCGTTATGCCCAGGAAGGGAGTCGGTCGCACCCAGGCCTCCTCCTCCGACGGTGACCGCATCCTGGCCGGCAGTGGCAGCAAAGAGAAAGCTGGCAATGGTTGCTCCAATTAACTGGGCAATGATATATGGGATGACATCCTTGGCTGAGAACTTCCTGGATGCCCAAAGGGCTATGGTCACCGCCGGATTTAGGTGAGCCCCCTAGATTCCACCCAGGGTGTAGATGGAGGTTGATATGACCAGGGCAAAGGCGATGCCAATGGCCAGCCAGCCCCCGAATCCTCCCAGAGAGTATATACCTATGTTAAAAGGGTTGGGGGGCGTCGATCCCCGGGAGATCATCAGGGTTATGGCCGCAGCCCCAGACCCTAAGTAGACCAGGTTAAGGGCGCCCACAAGCTCGGCCAGGCATCTTTTGAGGATAGTGGGCACCTACACCGCCTCTTGGAAACAGCAATAAGAGCGCCTGAAGTCTATCAGAAATGCTGCAGCGCAGTCCTTACAGACCCTGGTAGGAGATGCAGATGTTTCCTTGCTTAAGGCTATGATGTTGGTCATCATGGTGGCGGTTACGGGCTAGCCGGTCAGGAGGCACAGGTAGTCAGCCAGCCTCATCAAAGCCGAGAACCTCACTGAGATGGCGCAGGCGGGATAGGTGTACCTCTAGGGATTCATTAGAACCTCGTTCTTTAGGAGGGGACCTAGATCCACATCGTAGCCCGCCACCCTTGGAACCGGCAAGTTCCCTGCGCCGCAGGTTCTTCTTCTTCTGGCCCTGTCAAGGTATCTCCATCCCCTATAGATCATATCCATGAAGTCGCTGTTGTGGAGCTCCGATGCCGTGCCCCTGGCCGGGAAGAGCTGGACATAGTTGTGGAAACTCTTGGTGAAGAGATCCACGATCATAACGGCATTGAAGCAGTCCATCTCCAGGATGTTCACGACGCAGGCGGCGGAGCCCCTGGCCCGTGTCGGGAGATGGTAGAGGTCCTTGAACTGGGCTACGGCCTTGGTAAGGTTGGCTTCCATGACGTCTGTGGCGATATCTATGACTGCCATGACCACATCATCCTGGAGGTCGCCATCTTCATCTACCTGACCCTGCGCCTGAACTCATCGCTGTATACCGTGATGATCTCCTCCATCGTGGTGGGCGTTGGGACTTCCATGTTCTTCCAGGCCAACAATAGCGCCGCGATTCGAAGCGCCCATCAGGGGTCCTACGGCAGCATCTCGGGTCTTCTTAGAGCGTTAGGAAACATAGGCATCCTGGGGAGATTTATGGTGGCTATCTCTGTAGCTTCAGCACGGTTCCAAGATCGGTGGCTTTTGAGGTCTTCATCGGGACCATCAACTTCACCGGAGGCATTGCTAGCGAGTTCATAGCTGGGATAGACTCCACCCTCTAGGTTTCAATGGTAATTCTGGCTATTGCGGGAGTTCTCTCCGCTGCCAGAGAAACCGTGACCAAAGCACAGACCAAGGCATAGGCGACCAGGGCCGATAATTTGTCTTGAAAGATCACCTAACATCTGGCCAGCTGCTGAGAAGTTAGATATACAATTGAGGTCTATCTGAGACCATAAAGCTCTAAAGAGTTGGAAGGCAGGTCCTTTGGAGCACAAAGAGGTGTCTTAAGGTGGCCCAGGATTCTATTAAACCCGATGCTGAGCTGGACTGCGTGGGCCTTTACTGCCCCATGCCCATTGCCAGGACCAAGGAGATGATAGAGAACGTCGATATCGGCCGGATACTCAAGGTCGAGGCCGACGATCCGGCTTCAGAGGAGGACATACCCCGCTGGGCCAAGAGGTCGGGGCACGAGCTGGTCAAATTCGAGAGGTTGGGTAACGTGCTAGCCTTTTGGATAAGAAGGAAGAAATAATCTGAGGAGACGGATAATATGAGCAGCATACTCTACGTTCAGACCAGCGGCCTGGATACCCCCGAGAGGCTCTATGCTCCCTTCGTTCTCGCGGCCACGGCCAGGGCCATGGGCACCGAGGCTTCCATCTTCTTCATCATCAAGGGAATAGTCGCCCTGAAAAAAGGGGAGGCCGAGAAGATAAAGATAGAAAGCTTCCCAACCCTCAAGGAGGCCATGGACCAAGCCATCAAGGTTGGTGTCAATCTGTACGTATGCGAGCAGAGCACTCAGCTTCTGGGCATGAGCAGGGGAGACTTCATACCCGAGGCCAAAATTGCCGGAGCCGGAACCCTTAATGATCTAGCCTTGGATGCAGATGCGGTGATGACCTTCTGATGGCCATATACATGGATTACCAGTCGGCGGCCCCGGTGGACCCGAGGGTCGCTCAGTTTGCCAGCCCGTACCTGGCCCAGGGCTTTGGCAATCCTTCCTCCCTCCATTCGGTGGGCCTGGCTGCCAGGGCAGCCGTAGAGGAGGCCAGGTCAAAGGTTGCTGCGCTCATCCACGCCGAGGATCCTGGGACCATAATCTTCACCTCCGGGGCCACCGAGGCCAACAACGCCGCCATCCGGGGCACGGCCCAGAGGAACTCCTCCAAGGGAAAGAAGGTACTGGCCAGCGCCATAGAGCACATCTCTGTCATAAACCCAATGAAGGATCTTAAGAAGGCGGGCTTTGACTTTGCCACCATTCCCGTGGACCACGAGGGAATCGTGAACCTCTTAGCCCTGGAGGGCATGATCACCAAAGAGACGGTTTTGACCTCGGTGATGTACGCTAACAGCGAGATTGGGACCGTGGAGCCCATCAAGGAAGTGAGCGACATCGTCCACTCCAAGGGCAACTACCTTCACGTGGACGCCGTGGCTGCCGAGGGTAAGCTGGACATAGATGTTCAAAGGGACGACATAGATCTCCTGACCTTATCCTCCAACGACATCTACGGCCCTCAGGGCGTCGGGGCCCTTTACATAAAGCCGGGAATAAGAACTCAGCCGGTCCTGGTAGGTGGAGGTCAGGAGCGTGGACTCAGGCCCGGCACCGAAGACCTCTACGCCATAGCGGGGATGGGTGAAGCGGCGCACCTGGCGTCCGAGGAGATGCAGTCTGAGCAAGAGAGGCTTAGGGCCATGAGGGATGCCCTTATTGGCGTCATACTGAAGATAGAGGACTCTCGCCTGACGGGCTCTCGGGATAGGAGGCTTCCCACCCAGGCCAGCTTCATCTTCAAGGGAATTGAGGGGGAGAGCATCCTTCTGACCATGGACGCCATGTTCGGCATCCAGGTCTCCACGGGCTCTGCCTGCTCATCCAAAACCCTGGAGCCATCCCACGTCCTCCTGGCTATAAGCCTTAAGCACGATGAGGCCCATGGGTCTATGGTGCTCACCCTTGGCAAGGGCAACACCTTAGAGCAGGTCCCCGTCGTGGCTAACGCTGTTAAGCAGACTGTAGAGAGGCTTAGAGCTCTCTCACCGCTATATGAAAGGTGATGTTCATGGCACAAGTAGGATACAGCAAAAAAGTAATGGAGCACTTCATGAACCCCCGAAACGTGGGGGTCATCGAGAATTCCGATGGTTATGGAAAGGTAGGAAATCCCGTCTGCGGTGACCTCATGGAGATCTTCATCAAGGTCAAGAACGATAAGATAGATGATATAAAATTCAGGACCTTCGGCTGCGGCTCTGCTATTGCCGTCTCTTCCATGGTCACTGAAATGGCCAAGGGCAAGACCCTGGAGGAGGCCATGAAGATCACCAGGGGAGATGTGGCCACGGAGCTGGAAGGGCTGCCGCCCCAGAAGATGCACTGCTCCAACCTGGGGGCCGACGCCCTTCACTCCGCCATCAAGGACTACTGGATGAAGATAGGAAA
>CAZKWM010000091.1:0-9172 GCA_964556405.1 uncultured Methanotrichaceae archaeon
AGCATCACATTGAATATATCATCGCAGATAGCTATAATTTACGCACGTCCCTCCTCCCCGACCTGAAGACAGGGGTCTCCGGGGCTGAGGTGTTAATATGAATATGAGACTCTTGATGCTAATTCTATCTTCTATTGCACTAATGGATGTAACCTCGGCCACCATTCCCCGGGGGATCCAGCCCGGGACATCAGCCACCTACGAGATGGCCTCGGCCTTCGTCAAGAATGGGCGGTACAACAGCATTGCAGTCTATGCCCTGGGGACCCTCCAGGCGGACTCAGTATCACCTCAAGGGGCGACCGGGCACCTATCAGATATTTCAGCTCTAGCCCTCATAAGCCACCTATCTCCTGCCCTATAGATTAGAGTGCATTATCAGGTAAGGCCATCCACTAAGATAAACTATTGAGTTTAAACTACATAAATGTCGGAACGGTTGAAGACGATGCCGATTTTGGAGCTATTAATGGCTATAACGGCTATGATTATAACGGCTATATGGAAGCAAATACTGATGGCGAGTACCAGTATTCCCGTGGTCAGGATGATCGGTAGATCCTGTAGATGGGTATTAAACATATCTTGATATCGCTGAGCAAAGAAGCATAGTTTAATACTTGTCTACATCAAAATACGTAGATAGGCATTAACATAATCGATATCACTGGGTGGGATAATAGCGGCATCGTAAATCTTATATACATGCATGCTAGCACGTAGCACGTTAGCACAGAGAGGCAGACCGATGAGCGAGATTGGAAAGAGAGTAAGAATCGAGAGGATTATGAATAGGGACAGCGGGAACACCGTCATCATACCACTGGATCATGGCATATCCGTGGGTCCCATTAAGGGCCTGGTAAATCTTTCAGACATGGTGGATAAGGTGGCCAAAGGCGGAGCCAATGCCGTCCTTCAGCAGAAGGGCATGGTCAAGCATGGCCACAGAGGCTACGGCAGGGATGTTGGTCTCATAGTTCACATGTCAGCGAGCACAAACCTGGGCCCTGATCCCAACAACAAGGTCCAGGTCTGCCAGGTCGAGGAGTGCATAAAAATGGGGGCGGATGCGGTGAGCGTCCACATAAACGTGGGCTCTGAGACCGAGTCCAACCAGCTGAGCATCCTTGGAGCTGTCGCCGAGAGCTGCGACTTCTGGGGCATGCCCCTGGTGGCCATGATGTACCCACGGGGCAAGGGAATATCGAACTCCAACGCCCCCGATGTGGTGGCCCATGCCGCCAGAGCCGGGGCCGAGCTTGGAGCCGATATCATCAAGACCAACTACACAGGAGATCCTCAGAGCTTCAGCTACGTGGTCGATGGCTGCCCCGTGCCCGTGGTGGTGGCGGGAGGGCCCAAGACCGAGACCGATCTGGAGTTCCTCCAGATGATAGAAGGGGCTATAGAGGCCGGAGCCAGGGGCGTGGCCATCGGCAGAAACGTCTTCCAGCACGAGGATCCCATAGCCATGACCAGGGCTTTGTCAGCGGTAGTGCACGAGGGTACCAGCGCTGAAGAGGCCGTCCTCCTCCTTAAAAAGCAATGAAAAAGGAAAAGCGATAAGAAAGATAAATAATAAACAAAAAGCAGAAGATAGAAGACAAAGAGAAAGAGATCAAGGAGCAACGGGGTTCCTTAGAACTCCAATGCCCGCGATCTCCACTTCTATCACATCGCCTTTCTGGACAGGCCCGACTCCGGGGGGAGTGCCCGTGGCAATGACATCGCCCGGCAGGAGGGTCATGATTCCGCTTATGAATTCTATGAGCTTTGGGACATTGAAGATTAGGTCAGAGGTATTCGACTTCTGCTTGACCTTGCCATTGACCCTGGTCTGGATGCTTGTGTTTCCTAGGTCCATGGATCTGGCCTCGGCAATCCACGGACCGAAGGGTGCAAAGGTATCGAAGCTCTTGGCCCTGATCCACTGGCCGTCCTTCTGTTGGAGATCTCTGGCGGTGATATCGTTAAAGCAGGTATAGCCAAGGAGGTACTGATCCGCATCCCTGGCAGAGACGTCCTTGCACCTCCTGCTGATTACCACTCCAAGCTCTCCCTCGTAATCCATCCTCTTGCTCTGCCTGGGATAGATTATGCTCTCTCCAGGGCTTATGACCGCTGTGGGAGGCTTGAGGAATATTATGGGCTCATCAGGGACCTTCTGGTTGAGCTCTCTGGCGTGCTCCCTGTAGTTCAAGCCTATGCAGACGATCTTGCTGGGCTCTGAGGGCGCCAGAAGCTCGATCTCCTTTAGCCCCCTCTCCTCTCCATCGAATATAACCCGGCCACCCTTCACATCCACGGTGCCCGATAGCACCTTTCCCCTGTACCTAAACCTGGCCAACAAGAGATTTCAACCCCTGCAAGATCCTCTGCTCCCAGAAGGACCTCTCCTATATTTTCCAAACTCCGAGTTCAAAAGGCGATCGGCCGTGATCACAGGTCCCTCGACGCAGACCCTTATGCCCTCGTGATCCAGACAGCACGAGCCACAAACGCCTACGGCGCACTTGAAGTACCTGTTGATGCTGGCCTGAATTTTTCCAGAGTATTCTTTGGACCTGGATAGTATGTCCCACATCATGGGCTCAGGTCCGCACAGGTAGATCTGGCTGTACCCTCCGAGGTTTAGCTCCTTTAAACCTGCCGAAGCAAAACCATGGAGTCCCAGGCTTCCGTCGTCGGTGGTGATCACCAGATCCCCAAGCTTCTTCAGCCTCTGCTTGAACAAAACATCTGCCGAGGACCTGAAGCCTATGAGAGACGTGACATCGATGCCCTGAACTTTAGCAGCCTCTCCCAGGAAGGCCAGAGGAGCAATCCCCACTCCCCCGCCAATGAGAAGGATATTATCACCCCGGAGGGTGAAGCTATTGCCCAGAGGCCCTCTTAGGCCCAGGCTTCTTCCTGGCTCAAGATCTGCCAGGGCTTTTGTGGCCTGGCCGACCTCGTGGACTGTGACCTCCCTGAGCCCTGAAAATCCCATGGGTATCTCATCCAGGCCGCGAATCCAGGCCATGAGATACTGGCCGGGCTTTGGGTCCAGAGATAAGTCGAAGATCAGAGTCTTCACGTTGGGAGTCTCCTGACTAACCTCCAGGATAGTTGCATCAACGGATTTAGCCCAAGTTGATGGAGATTCGGATTTAGGACTCATGTCCTCCTCCTAGCCAAGCCGCGTAGATCGCTCAAGCGCATGGATTTTCTCTCCAGGTACGTCGAGAGACCCTCGACTATCTCCCCAAAGACGCCATAGCCCCTCTGAAGGGCCGTGCCTATCTGCACTCCGCTTGCCCCTGCCATGATCATCTCCACGGCATCCTCAAAGCAGGAGATGCCGCCAACCCCGATGACGGGGATATCAAGGGCTGAGGAGAGATCATAAACGCATCTGACAGCCACGGGCTTAATAGCCGGGCCTGACAGGCCTCCGAACCTATTTCCGAGAATCGGGTAACCGGATTCTATATCGATGGCCATAGCCTTCAAAGTGTTTATGGCCACCACCGCATCAGCTCCTCCATCCTGAGCAGCCAACCCTAGATCGACGATATCCGCCGTGTTGGGGGTGAGCTTCACCCAGACAGGCACCCTTACGCGAGCTTTTACTGCTTTAGTGACCGATCGGACGGCCTCAGGATAGCGCCCGAGCTCAGCTCCGTACTTCTCGGCGTGGGGACAGGAGAGGTTAAGCTCGAAGGCATCGGCCGTCAGGCCTGAAGCGATGGAGGCGAATTCGTCAGGATCAGCTCCGAAGATGCTGGCAACGACTGGGACACCTCCTGTCTTGCCGATATCGACCTCTTCTTGAAACTCCCTATAAGAAGGGTTGGGAAGGCCCATGGCGTTGATGAGGCCGATGTCCAGGGGGACCACGGTGGGCCCGGGATGTCCGTCCCTGGGTGTAGAGCCCACCGACTTGGTCACCACAGCGCCCGCACCGGCCAGGGCGGCACGCCTGATGGAGGCTCCTGTAGTGCCTAGGATGCCGGCAGCGAGCATGACCGGATTTTCAAGGATAAGGCCGCCGACCTCTCCTGCTAGGGATGACATAGATCATGCTTAGATAAAATAGAGATAAAAGGATTGGGCTTGAGAACCCAAAGGGAAGGATTAAGAGAAGCTTGAAAAACGATCATCAGAAGGGAGAATTGCAGCAGCTTACCTTTGGCCTAATGCAGCTTTAGATCGATTATCGGTGAAATCCAGCCGTGAAGCCACCCATGAAGAAAGTAGTATCTGAAGGCGTCACCTTTGTTAATCCAAGATCTTCAGCTTAGAGGTAAAACTCCCATGGCGTTTGCAATGCTATTTGGGTATTTTTCTAATATCCAATTTGCCTTAATTACCATAAAGCACAAAGATTAATCTTACAATCCTTCAATCAGTGGATTATTTCCTTATATCTATATATACATATCGTAAAGTTTATATCATAATATCGTCGTATTACCATAGTTACAATAGGAGTTGACAGTGGAGGTTCGTCAATCAGATGGAATACGCCGTTCCTCTTCTGATGTCATCTCCTTTATCCTCATACAAGGATGCACGCAGACACGCTATACAAGGAGAAGATCACGACGGGTGCGTCTAACCTACTAAGGTTAATTTAGTGTTAATTTAAAAAGAGTCAAAGAGTAATGTATATTTTGGATGTTAAAGCGATGGGATACTAGAGTTTACGATATCGATCGCATTTTAGAAGTATATGATTCATTATCGCTAAATCTAGATTCGATGGATATACCTAGACCCAAAGTCCACGATCTAGACGTGATAATAAAAGCACTTATAATAAAAGAGTTTGAAGGTCTTTCTTTAAGATCGGTTTAACTAAGAACTTAAGAGGTATTACGTGTAAGGCTAGATCATGCGGTTTTACATTTTCGGAAAAAAAATTATCTAACCATATAGAAGAGGTTCTAAATAGAGTTCTCGCAAATTTAGAGCTAATGGATTATTCCAAAACCTTTGTTGATTCTACAATGTTCACTAATAAAAAAGAGAAAGTGCAGGAATACAAGCAATAACAAGATACAATGAGACTATATTCCCTGTCAAAGTAAGGATAAGGTCAAAATTAAAAATCCCAAAAGGAAAGGGACCCTTATACGGGGATGGAGAATACAATTCTAAAAGATTCTTGAATAAGGTTATCAGCCGAGGTTATTTGCCTGTAATCAAGCCTAAGAAAAGAAACCCAAAAGGTTTTGGAGCTAGGATAAGGGATAAAATCTATAATGAAGAAGTATATGAAAAAGATAGATTTGTGAAGGCTTCTTTGGTGCGTTAACTAATTGGTTCGGATAATAAGGCACCTTGTTTCCTCGATAATACTGCTATAACCAGAATTGGCTTAAGAATTGTGGCTTATGTATTGAGAATATTATTAAGACTAAATATAAATTCGTTGATATGATAGACGCACTCGATCATGGCAAGCGTTCAAACGTCCGATGCAATGCTACGACACGAGAAAGTGGATAGCCTGGGTGACCGAAACCAACCCCAAGTGGATACCTGGAAAGGAGAAGAGGGTAAATCTGGTGCCAGATGCACCTGAAATAGCCATGGCCTTCGCTGTGATCGCCACTAACGTAACGGTTGCCTTGAGCCTTCACTTGTAAGATATAATCTTACTACTATGGTCAATGCCGCAGGGGATCGTATCCCATGTCGTGGCTGGATGTACCCTTAATTATGTGTGCTCTACCACAGCTCTCTTTTTTATTTAAAAATACTCAGCTCCACCAGCTCAGCTAAAAGAGCGCCATCGGTTATATTGAGAACGGCCAGGGTTGCCAGACGCCCGAACCTCCTGGGGCCAGCAGTCCCTGGATTTATGTAAAAGACGCCTTCTTTATCCTTGATGGAGGCCCTGTGGGAGTGGCCCATGACCACGGCCTTATAGCCCTCGGCCTTCAGGGCCACATCTAGATCGGAGATGCGGTGGAGGAGATAGATCTTGGCTCCATCGACCTCTACAGTCTCAGTCCTGGGGAGTTTATCAGCCAACTTTCCCCTATCGTTGTTTCCCTTGACAGGCTACCGGCCAGGGTTCTCAAGGCCTCCAGGACCCTTGGGCCGATCCTGGCGTCTCCTATGTCTCCGGCGTGGAGTATCAGCTCACAACCCTTCAGGGCATCCATGGCATCGGGCCTCATGAGGCCGTGGGTAGTCCGAGATTACTCCCACAAGATGCTCCTTTGTCTCGTCCATCTTGCGCCTCTGACCTTATACCTCGATCTGGACCCTCACAATCTGGACGCGTTCCACAATCTTGATCTCAACCACCTGAGGTTTCCTGAGCACGCTTATCTCCCCGGATCTCTCCAAGCAGGCGCCCTTCGCTTCGGAGATGTCAGAGACCCCTTCAGTTCTGAGAGCTGATCTAAGATCTCTGAGGCTTACGTGCCCCCGTCTCATCCCGCCCCGGTGGATCTCTCTATCCTTCACCAGAGGATGGGGCCTTCCTTTCGCCAGGGCGCCGAAGGAATCGTACCTGAAAGATAAATCGGCGAAGATCCAATGGGCAGCTATAATGGCCATGACCACTCCTATGAACGGAAAGAAGGGGGAGGACCCGACGATGTCTTTGGTAGCTATGGCAACTATGGTTATTCCCATAAAAAATCGAAGGCCGTGCCCCCGGAAAGGAATCTTTTATCGCTTAAGTGGACCGCAAAGAGCATGAGGACGTAGAGGACGATAGCCCTGGCGGCCATCTGCCAGAGATTGAGGCTGGCCGAATCCAGGTCCAGAGTCCAGTTGAAAATCTCAAAGATCCCTTGAACCATCCATCTCATATTAGACTTCTGGAAATATCCATGTTTCCAGATCCAAAAAGGTACTAATCTCATGAGGTCCATATTATCCAACCGACCGCCGTAAGAGGTGCTGTCCTTGGGAAAAAAGACTGGAGAACCTATTCTCGGTGTTGTGGGAGGGCTGCTTGGAACCCTGGCCGGCGTCATTGTCGTTTATTTAAACGGCCTGGGAGGAGCAACCTCCTCCGGCATGGCAGCGATGGTGTCAAACCTCGGTTATGCAGCCATAGTCTTAGGAATCCTGGGATTCATCGGCGGAGCTATCGTGGGTAGGTACAAGAACGCGGGTGGGGCCTTGATGCTTCTATCGGGGTTTCTGGGCTTTCTTTCCATCTCCTTCTTCTGGATCCTGGCCGGGATACTTCTCATCGCCGGCGGTATACTGACCTTCAAAAAGCCCTCGGCTATGAAACAGAAAGCCACCGATATATCTCCACCACCTCCGCCGAGCAAGTAAACCGAGGCCCTAGTAAAGAAAGGATGGCGTGATAAAGACCCTTCAAGCGCGCAAAAGCGTAATTAAGTGCATCGAGATAACGGTAATTCCATGCTCAAGGTAGGTGACTTTTTCCTCTGCGGAAATAGCGGCGGCGTCATGGGCGCCGTGGTACCTCACGGCAAGGGATGCATGGGGGTGGCCCCGGCCCACATCTTCCGCCTGGCAGGCACAAGCCAGCTAAGAATTGGAAACCAGAAGGCCAAAGTATCCCACTTCTCTCCCACTACTGATCTGGCCTACTTCCCTCTCCTGGCAGCCAGCCAGCCCTCGGTCCTGGAGAAGCCCAAATTGGGAGAAGCCTCCCTGGAGAACGCCGCCAGGAAGATGGACTGCACGGTCTCCAATGTGAGCTGGTCGGTGGTCTACGTCGTCCTTCAACCCAGGAACCTGCCAGGGCCCGGAGATAGCGGCACTCCCCTTATTCAGGAGGGAAAAGTGAAGGGAATGCTTCTTTCCATTAACCTAGGGACATGCAGAGGGATTGTGGTCTCCTCGGAGATCATAAAGAGCGAAGCTCCAAAGTCGTGATAGCAAAGGGATTTATCGGTTTTCAAAAAGTTAGCCCTTGAAATCTAAGGGCACCTAATGGATCTTAAGCCAAAACTGTTGCCTTTATGATCTTAACTGGGGTTAAGGGTTTGTCCTGGGCATTGGTCTTCACCTTTCCTATCTTATCCACCACGTCCATGCCCTCAATCACTTTGCTGAAGACGGGATGGGCCTTGTCCAGATAGTTATTTTTTACCAGGTTGATGAAGAACTGACTGCCACCTGTATTCGGCCCGGCGTTGGCCATGGAGATGGTTCCCCGATCGTTCTTGTTCTTCCTTGTGAACTCGTCCTTGATGGTGTAGCCGGGGCCGCCCATGCCCGTGCCTGTTGGGTCTCCGCCCTGGATCATGAAGCCGTCAATGATCCTGTGGAATATCACTCCATCATAGAACCCCTTCTCTACCAGCTTCTTGAAATTGCCAGCGGTGACTGGCATGTCGTCGTAGAGCTGGAGGACGATGTTGCCCATGCTCGTCTCCAGAAGGATCTTATTGCCCTTAGCTTGAGCTTCTTCTGCCATGTGATCTTCTCCATCTACAGAGCTTTCAGCAATTAATGTGCAGCGATCTGTAAAAAGGTTAATGGTGAAAGGCCGTGAAAAAGATCTCCGGTCAGAAAACCAAAAGAAGAAGGCTCGAGCCAGGGGCCTTTAAGACAGGACCTCTGCCTTGATGATTTTGACAGGAGTAAAGGGCTTGTCCTGGGCGTTGGTCTTGACATGGGCGATCTTATCCACGGCGTCCATCCCAGAGACCACCTGGCCAAAGACAGGGTAGTTGGCATCCAAGTCATGGCTGTTGTCTACCTGATTGACGAAGAATTGACTGCCACCGGTATTGGGCCCGGCGTTGGCCATGGCCAAAGCGCCCCGGGCGTTGTGGTGCTTGTTGGGAAGCTCATCCTTGATCGCATATCCCGGCCCACCCGAGCCGTCGTCGCTCGGATCTCCGCCCTGGATCATAAAGCCGTTTATAACCCTGTGGAAGGTCAGGCCGTTATAGAACCCCTTTTCCACCAGACTTTGGAAGTTTCCGGCGGTGATGGGCATATCATCGTAGAGCTGTATGGTTATGTTGCCCATGGAGGTCTGCATCAGAACCTTGGTTGGGCCTACCGGAGAATCGCTGGCAGAGGAGGCCATAGCTAGAGCCAGGAGCCCAATAAGAGCAAACAGCGCAATTCGAGTCATTGCCCACAAAGCCTTCCCCAGAATGGTTAAACCTTTCCGCACGAAAAGTGAGGTGCAAAGGCTATATATGAAAGTATATGAAAGGCCCAGAGTACC
>CAZKWM010000092.1:0-9123 GCA_964556405.1 uncultured Methanotrichaceae archaeon
CTCGGCAGAATAAAATAGGTGAAGGAAAGCCAGGTTCATGGAGAGTGAGATCACGGTTGAAAGCCATTCCCGGAAAAGCAATATTTGGAAGATCGCTGGGTTGGCAGCGCTTCAGCTACTGATTGCCCTCATCGCTACAAATTTGCTTCTTGGCGAGAGCCTGGCAGGAACCGAGGACGGTGAGTTCTGTCCTACCTGCCCTGACTGGTCCAACCTAGACGCCTGGTACTCCCAAAAGCAGGCCTATGACCAGAAGAACATGGAGGCTACTTTGGGAGCCGTCAGTGCTCCGAAGACCACGGGCTATTCTCTGACAAGCACCTCGACCTCTCAGGCTAATGCCGGCCAGTCGGAGAAAGCCCAGGCATACCCGGAGCAGAGGTATCTAACCTATCCTGGATCGGACCTGACGGGATCTGTGATCCTCGATGTCAGGGCACCCTCGGATTACGAGAAGGGCCACCTGCCCGGCGCTAGAAACCTTTACTGGAAGGGCCTCCAGTCCAAGGGAAAGCTCGATGCCACCGAGGCAGAGAGCCTTCTTAGAGTCGCAGGGATCAACAACACCGACTCCCTGCTGATCTACGGTGGGGATGACGATGGCGCAGCCTACATCTTCTGGGCCTTAAGCTACCTTGGCCACGGGGACTTGAGCATCCTGGATGGAGGAGTAGATGCAGTAGAGAAAACGAGGGCAAGCCTGACTGAGGATGTGCCCTCGATCTCCGAGTCCGATTATGTCGTAAGCCCGATCCCAGCCCTCAAAGTGGATGACAAAAAGCTTGGATATTGGGTGGATGGAGAAGACGTCCAGATCATAGATGCCAGATCATTCTCCGATTATGGGATATCCAGACTTACCAGCGAGTCCATTCCTCTGGACCGCGGAAAGTTCTACGACGATGGTAAGATCAAAGATCCAAAGACCCTGGATGATCTTTTCTCCAGGCGCGACCTTTCCAAGAACATGGTCCAGATGGTCTACGGCGTGCCCCAGGCCTGCTCTCTCTTCTATGCTTTGAAGGTCATGGGATACAATGCCACCATCCTGGACGGCTCAGGATGGTCCAAGTCCAATTGGGCTGTGAGCAACGTGAAGTAGATACTACGTGGAAGATATGTGAAAGGATTGTAGGAAGCCAAAGGTAAACCAAGAAAAAGCTAAGCAGAGGACTTAAGGCTTTGGACTTGATGACACCCCTTTTCTAAAATCATTTACTTACGACTTGCTGAGCAGGGAATGGACAGCAGATCTTATAGACTCCCTGGAGCTGAAGCTCGGAGACCACCCCAGCTTTTCCAGAGCCTCTATGGAGAGGAGCATAGTCTTGACATCGCCCTTCCATCCCCTACCGTCCAGGCCTCCCGTGTACCTGTACTTCACTCCTGAAAGCCCCATGCTCTCTGCCACGATGTCGGCGATCTCAGTCACATCGATGGTGTCCCTGGACCCTACATTGAAGATGTTGACCTGCTCCGATGAATTCTCTATGCAGTAGATCATGGCCCCCACACAGTCCTTCACCTCCAAGTAGGATTTGCGCTGCTTTCCCGATCCCAGGATCTCCATCTCCTTCGGATTTGACTGAAGCTTTCTTATAAAATCGACCAGAACGCCGTGGGTCCCCCTCTCCCCCACGATGTTGGCAAAGCGATAGATCCAGGACTGCATATCGAAGATGTGGCAGTAAGAGGATATGATGGCCTCGCAGGCCAGCTTGGAGGCGCCGTAGAGGGATATGGGCTTCAGGGGGCCATAGTTCTCGGGGGTGGGCACGAGGGAGGCCTCGCCATAGATGGTAGAGGTGGAGGTGAAGGAGATCTTTTTTACCCCCTTGATGCGCATGGCCTCCAGGAGGTTATGGGTTGCCAGGATGTTCTGGTCAAGGTGTACCCTGGTGTTTTCTGCTCCAAGCTTGACATCGGGGTTGGCCGCCAGGTGAAAGACGATATCTGCGCCCTCCATAGTATCCATCAAGCATTCCCTGCCCAGGAGATCGCCTTGAATGATGCGAAAATGAGGTTTATCCTTCTGCTTGGCCAGGTGATCCATCTTTCCCGAGGAGAAGTTATCAAAGACAGCCACGTCGTTTCCGGCTGCCAGGACATCGGCCAGGTGGCTTCCTATAAACCCTGCGCCGCCGGTGATAACTATAGACTTGTCTTTCAACATCCTTCAGGGGATGGTACGACGTAGGGATAAATATTGCTGTGAAGCCATACCGCCTCATTATTGAGGATTGGCCTTCCATGAGCACATCCGTGATCCCTCAGAGTTTCCGAAAAATCTATGATAGTTAAGGGTTAATAGCTGAAGCTAGAGACACTGATTAAGACCTGCCCTCCATAGAGGATGCCCTGGATATAGTTATAAGGCATCGTCGGCCTTACCTGGCGATGAACCTGGCCTACTACGGCCTGATAATAATAGGCGCCCTTTACACCTTTTTGAACCCTGCCATCAAGCAGAACCTTAATGGGATGGTGATACAAGTTTTCACCACAGGTCCCATATCTTCGGTAGGAACTGCCTATAGCATCGGCCAAGTGCTGGAGGCCTCTGCCCTGACCTTCCTTGTGAACCTGATCCTGGGAAGTTTTATGGTCATAACCCGTCCCTCCTTGAGTTATCCCCACCCTCCGCCTCCTGATAGGAGACTATAGGGCATTTCTGAGACCTGATACGATAATTAACAAGTTGTACTTACCCCATAAGTGAGATAAGATCGGGATCTCAGTCCGAGTCGAATTGCCCTTTAAATTATCGTCCTTACCGTCACTGTGGTCCCTGTGACGCCGCCGCGGTCCCAGTCAGTGGCGGTTCCACGATCGTTTAAAGACAAAGGTGGGTACAGTGAGCACTCCCATAGATCAGGTCCTGGTAAAGGCCGGAACGGCCCGGGCCGGCGACTTTAGGGGAAACTACACCTCAGGAGAGTAGATCAATTTCCGCGTTCCTTTCCCCTAGCCCTTCATCTTCGACCCTCCTAAAGTGATCATAATCCCTAATGATAACAATGTCGATGGCTATAACCTTGCAGCCCGGTGGGAGTCGCCCACGACGTGGGCAACGCCGATCTTCACATATCGGCCAGGAGCACGGATATCAAAGATGGCATGGCGGGCTTCACCTGGGCTGCCTTTCTGGAGGTGCCGGGCTCTTCTGTTCGCCAGATAAGATGAGGGCATCGACGAGCGTTGTTCCAGCCAAAACTTTCAGCCATGACGGATTTGATGGTGACTGGTAGTCCATCGAGGTAACCTGACGATGATGGTTATAGGCCTTGTTAAAAGCCTCATGGCCAGATAGTTCTTTGCATACTGGCCCACCTCCCCCAAAATTGCTTTCATCGCCTATCATATTTATTCTAATATAATTATCTATCTATGTTTATTTGGAAAGCGAATCCACTTGCTGCAAGGTGAACTACCCTACCCTGAAGAGCAGATATCCATCTAATATAATTTAAAGTTTTCAGGTAATAAAGTTGTCAAGGAGATGGAAGAGACCGATAGATTCATATTTGCTCATGAAATAGTCAGGCCAAAGGTCGAAATTCATGCCCGGAGAGGGCTGAGGCTAGGGGATCGGGGGATATTTATAATACTCACTAAGCGCTCAATTCAAGAGGCCCATATCCACATCAGGGGAGTGACTGGAATGGCCCTGGTTTTGTTTGCACTGAATGCCTTTTCCCTTAATTTAGGATACGGCGCCCCAAACTTCTTTCGTTTATGCGGTCTCCTGGCTCTAGTAGGAACCGCGCTCCTGTATATCTCTCCATATACAAAGATAGTCAATAAAAATATTTTTACCTCAGGGGCCATCATCCTGGCGATATCCATTATAGCCCTCTTTCTCTCGACCAGGCCCGAGATCTGGCTGACAAGCTTGGTGGCCTTCCTTTGCGGCTTTGACCTGATACGCAGATCATCCGGAGATTACAAGGATTCCAAGCCTCAGGATCAGACGCATCAAAACCTGCCAAAGGATGATCTGCGCCACCAGAATCTTCTTGATCAGGATATTCTCCCGGCCCTAGCCCTGGGAAGTCTAATTTATACAACATTCTATATATTCTATACTCACAGCCCTGCCCTGTTTATGGGTCTAAGATACATCTCCCTGGGCATCACAGGCACCCTGGGCCGGCTCTCAGGCGTCCCCTCTAGCATAGGCCCCACAATGAGCTGCCTTCTGATCTTCCTGGCCTTCATCTCCTGCGCCTCAGCCATTTTCCTCCTATCCAAGAAGGATTCACCAAGCTCCCAGAAAGCCTTCCTTGGCGGTCTGGCAGGCTTGATATTGGCTTACGTCGTCTACATTCTGGTCCTCGCCGCGCCATGGATGACCCCCAAGATATCCATGGACGACCTTTACCTGGCCGTCCTGCTCTATCTGGTGCCTCTCGCCCTATTCGCTCCCAAGATCGAGGTTAAGCCTGTTCAGATGGGAACGCTCCTTCCTACTCCGAAAGAAGGCGCAGTTCTGGCGGGCATATTTCTGGCAGTGCTGCTGATAACCATCTTCCCCTATTACGGCCAGGTCAGCCCGGGCAAGGCCGTCCTCTACGAGAGAGATAGTGAGATGGGCTTTAACGTGCCCCAATTCCCCACGGGCAACCAATCCTTCGAGCCCGACAACGATTTCTCAGTGGGCGCCACGAGTCTCTGCCTGGAAAATATAGGCTTCAAGGTGGAGGAGCTCAATGACACCAATCCTCATACCCTGAAAGAGGCCCTGAAGGGCGCCAACCTACTTATGATGCTCAACCTGAAGAAGCCCTTCAACGCCTCGGAGCTGGATGTCATCCACAAGTTCGTGGAAAACGGCGGAAACCTCCTCATCTTCGGAGAGCACACCGCCATGTTCACCTCCGATGAGAATTTCTCAAAGGTAGGAAACTATCTCAACGATGTCTTAGCCCCCACGGGCATAAAGATCAACGCTGACACTGCCGATTACATCCAGGGCCACTGGACCTACGGCTCTGTACCCTTGCCTCATTACGTCACCAAGGACCTGGGCTATGAGATCACCACCTCCTCGGTGGGAGCTTCCCTGGACATCTCGGGCTGTGCCAGGCCATTAATCCTAGGCCGCTTCGCCTTCTGCGACAATCCCAACTCGACGAATCAGGGACACCTGGGAGACAGGACCTACGAGAATGGCGAGACCCTCGGTGATGTAATCGTCGCCGCATCTTCGAGCTATGGCCAGGGCAAGGTCCTTGTCTTCGGCGATACATCTTACATCTTCAACGTCGAGATGCCCTTCAGGTACGGCATGATCTACGACGCCGTAGCCTGGCTGTCCAGCAAAGATCAGAGCTTCGGCCCTGCCCTCGCCTGGCTCTCTCTGGCCATCCTGGTCACCCTGGCAGGGTTCATCGCCCTCGTAAGGCCCAGGCAAGATCTCAGGGTATCCTTCATGGCCTCGGCCGCAGTCATTCTAGCCCTATCCCTGGCGGTCTCCGGGAGTATAAACGAGTCCTGGATACAATCGCCCCAAGGAGGAGAGGTGGACATGGCCTGGATAGATGCGGCTCACTTGAACCAGTTCAACATGGACAGCTTCAAAGACGACGGCATAGCAGGTCTCACCACCAACCTCTTCAGAAATGGCTATCTGCCCCTGGTATTGAGGAGCCATGAGGATTTTTCCGAGGTATCCAAGGGCAAGGTTGTCTTCATCCTAGCGCCAAATATCCCCTATACCTCCGATGAGATCTCCAGTCTTCGCAAGTTCGTAGAGGATGGAGGGCTTCTGGTCATAAGCGCGGGCCAGAAGAGCAGAGTGCCAATAGCTGCCTTGCTGGATTCCCTAAGCATACAGATAGGAAACCTGCCCCTGGGATCGCCCCCCTGGATCGTGGAGACCCACGGCAACCTTCAGGGGACGGTAAACCCTGAGAATCTAAAGAAGTACTGGCACGAGCCCAAGTTCATGGAGGCCTATCCCATCTCAGCCTCGGGGAACTACACGCCCATAACCTGGCTGAGCTACGGAGGAAACGGCTACAACCTGATAATATCCAAGAGCCTGAGACACGGGGAGGTGGTCTTGATTGGAGACTCGCGGTTCTTGCTCAACGAGAATCTAGAATACCTATCGGAAGGACAGGCCATGGAGACCAAAGAGCAGTACCAGCTCCAGTGGCTGGGAAATATAGAGCTCCTGCGTGAGATCCTCACCAAGCACAAGGAGGGAAAGGTATGAGACAGCTCCTCTGGCTATCCATGATACCCCTGACAACCTTCTGGCTGGTATCTTTGGATATCTACGGACCAGCTCATGGAATGGTTCAGCTCATGGCCGCAGCATCCCTCCTGTTCGGAGCTGCCCTTTCAGTCCTGGGATTCTGGGGAGAGGAGGCAGCCATTGGCAGGAGTTATGCTGCAGTTCTGGCACCCTTGGCCCTCGCCTGCCTGGTCATACCTTACCCGTACAACGTGGGCCTCATAACCTGTGCCCTAGCCATCCTCATATCCCTGGCAGCCCCCAACCTCAAGCCCCTGTGGCTGGGAACCCTCTTTGCCGGAAGCATTCTTGCCCTCGATGCCCTGGCCCTCGGCATGTACTATGTCTTCGCCCCCAGCCACCATGATGTAAGCTGGCTGATGGCTCCCATAACCTACCTTTTGGGGATTTCAGGGCTTAGCACGACCTTCAACCAAGGAATCATATTAATATCATCTCAAAAAGATATATTTCCCTTCACCGTAACCCTTGAGAAGCTTGGGTTCTATCCATGGATACTGATATTTGTGGGCGCTGTGGTCCTGATATCTCTGGCCTCAAGAGATCTTCTGACAATATTGAAGCGCCTCTCGGGCTTCATCGGCCTCAGCCTCATCTATCTCCTTCTTAGGTACGTCATCCTGGTCCATGTATTCTTCTCCACCGATATGCCTGCGTTTGCCATGGAGAGGATGCAGATCTTCATAGATCCATGGTGGCTTATGGCCAGCTTTATACCTCTGGTGCTGCTCCTCCTATGGCTCTACCCTGGAAAGGATAGTGACATAAACGATGGCTCTGGAGGAAAGGGCAACACTAAATTCGACATCCAGCTGAAGGTTGACAAAAGGATGGCCGTTGCCCTATTAGCCGTCATGGTTAGCGCCTTTTGCCTGACCTCTGCCGTGATCTTTCAGGACCCAGGGACCAAGAAAGATGGTAGAATCCTGGTGGATGAGATTCACTCTCTCTGGGAGTCCTCCACCCTCAAGCTGGACAAAAACTGGTACGGTGAAGGCTCTACCTACAACGCCTACAGCATGGTGGAGTGGCTCAAAGATAGCTACAAAGTAGATCGAATAGCAAGCCCATCCTTCAAGAGCCTCAACATTTCAGGGGCATCAAAGGCCATTCCAGATTTAGTATCCGATAACCTCAACTATGACTTACTGAAGAACTACGATATCCTGATAATAAAGACGCCCTCTCAATACAGTCCTGAGGAGATCGATGCCATCGTCCGTTTCGTGGAGAACGGAGGCGGCCTCTTCCTGATAGGAGATCACACCAACTTCGGGGGCACGGGCACCAATCTCAACCATATTTCAAGGCGCTTTGGCATTGAGTTTGGCTTCGACAGCGTCAACACCATCAACGGCACCTTGTATTACTATAACAGAGGGCTTTTGCCCCATACTGTGGCCAAGTACATGCCCCACCTAGACTTCATGACCGGCTGCAGCCTCAATACCCCCATCAGCGGAGAGCCCGTGGTCCTAGGCTTCGGCATGAGCTCTGAGCCCAGCGAGTACTCATCGGTTGGCTTCTTCAGGGAGACCCGCACCAATGACCCAACCCGGGTCACCGATACCTCCTGGGGACTGATTAATCAGGCGGTAGCTTTGCAGTACGGAAAGGGAAGGGTAGTAGCCTTTGCAGACTCCACCATCATATCCAACTTCAGGATTTTCTTTGGGGGCTCGCCCAATCTGATCATAGGGGCTATGGAGTACCTCAACTTCCATAACTCTTACCCCGGTGGAAAGACGGAGCTATTCCTCCTGGGAGCTCTCACGGCTGCTCTTGCCGCTTTCCTCCTGGGAAGAAGGTCCCTGAGAGACCGGAAGATGGCCACCCTGATCCTCGTGATCGCCCTGGGAGCAGTAGCCTCCAGCGGCGCCCTGCTTGCCTTCTCCACCAAAGCCGAAGAAACCATACCGAGCCAGTTCTATGCCAAGGATCACACCATCAGCTTCGATGAAGATCACTCCGAGATCATAACCAGCCTGGGTAACCGCATGGGGCAGTATGAGACCTTCTTCATATGGACCCAGAGGGTCAACTTAACGCCAGTGATGGCTGGAAGCCTCCTGGAGGCCATGGAGAAAGGTAATGCCGTTGTGGTAATAGATCCGATAAAGCCCCTGACTCAGAAGGAGCAGTCGTCCCTCCTCAAGTACATCCAGGACGGCCACGCTCTACTGGTCATGGTGAACTCCGAAGGCCCCTGGTCGAGCCTGTTCAAGGACTTTGGCCTGGAGACCTATCAGATCGGCCAGCCAGCCAATGCCTCTTGGGGATATGCCTCGGGGAATAACTCCACCTGGTCGGGGAAAGATGGGCTACCCATAGAGCCCTGGGGGTTATCCATCAAAGGCGGAACGGCCCTGCTCCAGGAAGGACCCAGGGTCGTCATGACCGAGGCAAAGGTTGGAAAGGGTAGCGTTCTGCTCTTCGCCGATTCACAGGCCTTCATGGATGGGCTCTATGGAAATCCGGGATACATGGGATACTCCAAGGTCGAGCTGAGTGCCGTGGATAAGAAGGACTACGATCTAAAGGCGCTGTATGATCTGGAATACAGCATACTGGAGGATCACCTGAGATTCAAAAAGGCCGGCCATGGGAGATGATCGTCCGACTTCGGCACCCTTTTGCCGATGGCAGCGGATCAGCCCTCTCTAGAACGATTGCGCCTCAATTCCCCAAAGCCCTTTCACTCCGTTGACCCTGGTGGGTTTATTAGACCCCTGCAGTATAAGCCCCTACAGGCCTACGAATATGGAGATCACAGGTAACATAATATTAAATGATAGAAAATTCCTAAAAACCTACCTATCCTTTTTACAGAAAGCACTAAACAGGGAGAATAATATGTATTA
>CAZKWM010000093.1:0-8972 GCA_964556405.1 uncultured Methanotrichaceae archaeon
AGACAGTCGGGCCGCAGACGAACATGTTGACCCTGTTCCTGTGGATGGGCTCGAAAGCCTCTTTGTTGCCGGTCATGGTGTTGTAGATCATCATGAGGCCGGGGTCGGGATTCGAACCCGATTCTCTCGTTTGCTGTCTTCTGATACTTAATGATCTGGCCCCAACGGCTCCCCGGTGGATTTTATATCAGCCTCAAAGGAGACGATCTAGATGATTATAATCTTTTATGTTGAGGCAATATAATAATTAATGCATCAATGGGTTAATCGATTAATGCAGTAATCGCATTAAGCTAAGGATCACATTAAGACAGTAATTGTCCTTATGGCTTGGATCTATAGAGCCCTGCCAGTTTATATTTAAAGATAGATCCCGGGGCGGAGTGTATCTATCATCTCGATAAATTTATATTCAGTCTTAATAGTATTCTCAATGCGTAGGCTACAACTCTCATACCAATTCTAGTTCAAGTGGTCTCCTGCTCAGGCCACTTCCATCTCTGGAGCGAAGGCCAGGTTCAGTGTGGCTTTGCCTGGTCCTGGCTGGAAGCCGCCATGCAGGCTACCCAGGTAACTTCCCTATCCTTCGACAAGGCCTCTGCTCCTGATCAGAGATATCATCAAGCGATTCTAGCCCAGGCGGGGGCTACTTTGGCAGAGATGTTTCCGGGAAGGCTTTAGTATCGCCCTGGGCAGCGACGAGATTCTAAACGAGGGCATCACGGGCGACCCATGGCCCGTAAAACAGAAGAGAAACGAGAGGCTCAAGGAGGCTTCTACAGTAACACGCAGGCTCTGGGCCAGGGAGACGATGACCCACCGGGGAAAGATATGCGTTGAGGTTGCCAGGCTCTACACTCTGCCAGAGAGGCCGCCCCTAATGCTTGGAGCTGCCATCACCTCTCAGACCGCCGAGTAGATTGACGGTTGGACCGATGGTCTCCTCACGGTCCTGTGACCGAAGGACGATTCGGGGAAGATAGTAGATGCCTTCAGGAGAAGCGGAGTCGAGGGAAAGCCCGTTTACGTCCAGGTCACGGTTTCTCTTACTCTAAAGATTAGGATGATGCCTTAAAAGACGCCTGGGAGCAGTGGAGGACCAACATCTTCGACAGCAGTGTTACTATCGGATCTCAGATCGCCTGCCCATTTCGATGCCCTGGCCAGCATGGTAAAGTCGGAGGATATTTACGAAAAGGTCGTCATATCCTCAGCTCCGGACGAGCATTTGGAGGGACTAAGAAAGGTTGCAAGGGCGGATTTTGATGCCCTCTATATTCACAACATAATCCGGGAGCAGGGCTAGTTTATAAAGACCTTCGGAGAGCGCATTCCCCCTTATTTAAGGGTTTAAGATCCAAAGTGGGCTTTAGCGCGACATCTACCAAATCTATCAGATCCACGACTTTCCCTCCGGCATCCTTCAGATTTCTAACACAGAGAGGACAAGAGGTCACTATGCAATCTACTCCTTCGGGCACATCCCCAAGCCTTTTTCTAGCCAGGTTCATGGACAGATCCTTATGACCAGCCCTTACTCCACCACCGCCTCCACAACACCTGGATTGTCCTCTCCTCGCCTTCATCTCCTCAAGATCACAGATGGCTTTGATGACCTTCCTTGGAGGATCGTAGATCTTATTGCGTCTGCCCAAGTGGCAGGGGTCGTGGTAAGTGACGGTCATATCCAGGGGCTTCAAGCCAAGATCTGAGATCTTCCCTGCCAGAAACTCAGAGATGCTCAATATCCCGAAATCCGCGGGATAATATTTCTTTAAGGTCGCGTAGCACCCAGCACAGCTGGCTATAACTGAGTGGGCACCTGATGCCGTTATCTGCTTCAGGTTGTGATCGATAAGCCCTGTTGCGTCAAAGCCCGTCCTAATCAGAGGAGAGCCACAGCATCCTTCATCCTCAAGAAGGCCGACTCCAAACCTGCTCAGGAGGTTGAAGGTCTTAGCAGAGGTCTCAGGATAGCGATAAGATTCCAAGCATCCCACAAAATAGATGTAATCGACTTTTCTCCCGGCCGAAGGGCCTCGCCTGGATTGTTGCTTGAATTGTGATAACGAGTTCCGGAGCCATCCCTGCCTGCTGCCGAGATCGCCAAAGATATTGCCTGTGGCTCTGACCTTTTCTTTAAGGATGGAGTGCTCAGGAAGGGCAAAGCCCTGATTGCTCATAAATCCCCTAGCTTCCTCCACTGCCCCGACAGGATCGATTCCTGCCGGGCAGATCTCGGCACAGATGCCGCAGGTGGTACAGGTGCTGAGGCTTTGGAGGGCACTTGAGTCAATCTTTCTTCCTTCTAGGATCCCTTTGGCAGTAAGTATCCGGCCCCTGGCTCCCGCTGACTCCCAGCCCACCTCCTTAAAGACAGGACAGACCGAGCGGCAGGTTCCGCATCTGACGCACCTGTTGATGGCTGAAAAATCCACATTGGTCACTCTGCTCACTCCAACTCTAGATCCAGCTTTCCAGGATTCAGAATGCCTATGGGGTCCAAGGCTCTCTTAATGGCTCTCATGACATCCAGGGCTGGTCCGTGCTGCCTCCTCATGTACTGGGCCCTGGCTCTGCCTATGCCGTGCTCCGAGGCCACGGTGCCTCCAAGATCGAGGGCTGCCACGTGAATTCTATCGGCGGCCTCCATCAGCTTATCCCTCTGATCATTTTTTGTGACATCGATGAAGAGGGCTACATGCAGATTGCCATCACCCACGTGGCCAAACTTCATGGCCGGTAGTCCGATATCATCAGAGATCTCCTGCACCTTCTCGAGGATCTCGGGTATCCTTTTTATGGGGACCCCCACGTCCTCGCCCACGTAAACGCGGCTCTTCTCAGGCTGTAAGCGCGATATGGAGGCACCTACGAGCTTTCTGGCCGCCCACGTCTCCTCCATCTCCCTCTGAGATGAGGCCATACTGATGCTGATTGCCGTTGGAGTACAGACCTTGGCAATTCTCTTTGCCTCCTCCTTCGTCGAAGCCTCGGTGCCGTCCACCTCGAAGAGAATGACATCCCCATCGGGCAGGACGAGTCTCTTATCGCATTGCTTAAGAACGTTGATGGTGGTCCTATCCAGGATCTCACAGGCAGAAGGGGTGATTCCCGAGGAGAGAACCCTTACCACCGCCCTTCCCGCATCCTCTGCGGATCTGAAGGCCGTGAGGATCAGCCTCCTGGATTTGGGCAGGGGGGTTATCTTGAGCCTGGCCCTGGTTATCACCCCGAGGGTTCCCTCTGATCCCGTCATGAGCCTGGTCAGGTCGTAGCCGGCCGAGGACTTGAGCACCCTGGAACCAGTATTGATCACAGTCCCATCGGCCAGGACGACCTCCAGGTCCAGGACATAGGCTTTGGTGGTGCCGTATTTAATGCAGCGCATGCCGCTGGCGTTGTTGGCGATCATTCCCCCTATGGTGCACATGGCAGAGCTTCCGGGGTCCGGGGGATAGAAGAAGCCGTAGGGCTTGAGGGCCTGGTTAAAGTCATCCCTTACCAGCCCGGGCTCCACCTCAGCCTGGAGGTTGGCCACGTCCACCTCTATCACCCTTTTCATGGCTGACATGTCCAGGACTATGCCTCCCTTCAGGGGCACGGCCCCGCCTGCAAGGCCAGTTCCTGCGCCCCTAGCGGTCACGGATATCTTCTGATGGTAGGCCAGCTTTAGGATCTTGGAGACCTCTTCAGTGCTTAAGGGCCGAACCACGACATCAGGCATTCCCTCGATCTGAGATGCATCAAGGGAATAGCAGTAAAGCTCCGAGGGAGAGGTAGATACCCTATTCTTATCATCTATGATCTTTTGAAGATCCTCAAGCAAGCTCATTAGAGACACCGTTTCAGCCTAGTGATTGATCCTTCCTGGCATAAGCTGAATCATCTATAAAGATTCCTGCAGTGCGAAGGCTTCAGACAAGGCCATGAAAAGGCTGTGGGTTATAACCTAATTCCAACCATAGCCTAAATAAAGGTCCCGCACAGAATATATAGGCGTGGAGATTAAACCTCCATGGGAGGCGAATAGATCTGAGAGCAATGGTGACTCTGGCACTAGCCGCGATCCTCCTGGCAGGAGCACCCTTCCGGAGCATTTCTCAAGACGCTCTAGATCCCTGGGTAGGCTCATCCCTAAGCTCCTCTTCCGTCCTCCATGGCTCTTCATCCTATAGCTCCTCGTCATACAGCGCCTCCTCTTACGATTCCTTGTCCTACAATTCCTCATCCATCACCAACACAGAGAACAGCTCCGTGACCTATGCCCCGGCGACCATGACCGTAGGTAAAGGTTACTATGCCTCCCATACCATAGGCTACTCCTCTCTGTCTTCTCATAGAACCTCCATACAAAATATGCGCTCAGGGACGTCCATGCAGTTCGAGGCCCAGGATGCCCACGGATTATACGGCGAGAGGAATGTCTCAGCCTATGAAAACAGCTATAGCTGGAACGGCCACGAGTATGTCGGAGGAAGCTCCGTTCAGATGAAGATCAATGAGGATGTAACCGATGGCAGAATCCACGTTGGAGCCCTTCAGGCAGGCCCGTGCCCCGATGGCTGTAAAGATCCCATCCTGGAGGTGGACGAGGATTATGTCGGGACCTATCACATACAAAAGAACATGAGCATAGGCATTCCTTACCGCACTACCCAGAGGACCTATGAGTGGCTGCCTGCTGTGGATAATTACCTTCCGGTATATGATTCATGGTATCGCAGCAGCCCAGAGAAGATCTTCGATTCCGGATCATCGAAGGAGCATTAGCTCCTTCGATATGCTAAAAAAAATTACCTTTAATGCTAATATTGTTTTCTTTCGATCTCAGAGCTCCAGGAAAGTCATGTAGATTAAAATACTTTCACCCGCCGTCGGCTGATGATTCAAACGAAGAGCAAAGACTCTGTGATTTTGAAGAAAGGGATTCTACTTAAGGAAGATAGCGACAATTATAGTGAGGTAAGACATATCGTTCTCAAGGGAACGAATGAGGAGATCGGCAAAGCTCTGGGGGAGATCTCCAAGGAGGACTACCATGTCAAGCCGAGCCGCTATGCCGGTCCTATATATGCCAAAGTTCGCCTGGCCTACATGCAGAAGAACTATCCTGCCTTATACGAGAGGATGAAGGGAGCGGCAAAAGCCTATGGCGTCTCCCTAGACTCTACTGATTTGGACTTCAGCGTTTGCCATATGATTCAGGATCTCTTGGCTGCTCGGTGGTCTACTTCCCCCATATGTAACCTATAACGGCTACGCCATGGCCTGCCTGAACCTGGACTTCCGCACAGCGCCTTTGGATATACTCCTAGGCAATATGAAGAATACCGGAAAGAACGGTGATGAATTCCCTGCGGGATCTGATCCTGGCATAATCCTTGCCCAATCTTGCCTCAGGGACGGCCCCACAGATCCAATGCTCTGAGGACCAAGCAGCGTTTTCTCTCAGTTCTTTAAATCCACCCTTGGGGAGAGGCTTCACCCTCCGCAAGCCCTGAGATCAAGGTGGAAATGCGAAGAGTTAACCAACTAATTTTTAGAACTTTGGAGAACAGAAGTTCTTCCACGGCAGAAGCCTTGGGACTTGCTTTTGATATTTTCTGTATTCCTGACCGAACTGGGACAGAAGCCTCTTCTCCCAGTGAAGGGACCCCAGGAAAAGATAAACTGTGGTCAGGGCATAAACTATCAGAAGGTTGGATGTCATAAAGGGTGTAAGCCATATCTGTAGAAGGCCTGATAGGAGAAAAGGATCCCTTATCCAGCAATAAACTCCTTTTATGCCCAGAGGCTTAGCATCGGCCGATCCGGGCTTTGAGAGCTGGGCTTTGACCAAAAACCTGTGAGGAGCATCCTTGAAGGATCGGATGGTCAGATATCCGACCAAAAACTGCCCCAGGATCATGATCCATCGCCAGGGTGAGGGGGCTACATAGAGCCTTTTGCCCGGAAAGAGGAGGAGCATTATCTCCAGGGGAAGGAGGCCTACGGCTGCCTGGATTCCGAAGGATTTGGTATACCAGCGATCAATGCCTGGACCGAGGATCAGCCATGCCAGGCGCTTGAAATGGAGGCTGGCTAGGATGCTGTGGATGAGAGCATAGGCGACCAGGTACGATATCAAGGCCCATCTGACTTTGGACTGGAGGGATGACATTCTGACATTATTTATCTGAACTTGAATTTGGCTTTTGTGATGGAGGGGATGTGAGCTTGTTTAAGGAGAATATGGAGAAAGCGATCAGTATCATACCAAAGACCTGTATCTAGGTTAGCCTCTCATCGAGCACCAGATAGCCAAATACAGCTGTCACCACGAGGATGAAATTTAGAAAGGATGAGGAGACGGTAGCTCCAAGCTTTCTCATGGGAGAAAAATAGAAGAATTAAGCTAAGGACGAGCAGAATAATGAGGAGGTTGTCGTAGAACCTGGAGAAGGAGAGATCGAGCTTTCCCCCTAAAGTGACCAGCAGATAGGCTCCCAGGGCGGAGAGCTGCAGGCAGGCGACCATCTTCCCTGTGATCCTGGCCTTGGGGGACCACCGCCTCTACAAAAAGATCACGATGGGCAGGGCTGAGACAATCAGGGAGGTGTTGGAGGCCGTGGTGTATTAAAGGCCGATGTTCTCCATGATGAAGTAAGCCACGGTCCCCAAATAAGCCTTCTGCGGCAATGATCACGAAATTCCTGAAGGTGACTTTAGATAGGTATCTTCCTATCATGGCTATGGGAACTAGAGCTATCAAGGCTATGATCTGCCTGATGAAAGCTATGGAAACTGGTGGGTTCTCAGTCAATACTATTTTTGTGCGGATTAAGGAAACACCCCAGAGGAACAAAGTCATGCTAATGTATAGAAGGGCTAACCTGCGCTCTTTTGCCTGAATGGCCTCTGAATTTGCCCACTCTGCACTTTTATCGGCCGCTAACGTCCCTCTTGCTTTGCTCTTCCTCATGCAATCATTCATGTGACTGCAGCAATACCTGGCTCCATATCCTTATAAACCTCGGCTTTATATATTGAGATGTGAAGCTCGGCGTGCTCTTCTCGGGAGGCAAGGACTCCGTTTTCGCCTGCTATAAGGCTATGGGCGGAGATATCCGTCAGGATGAAGGTAGAGAGGGAGTTATCGATAGCAATAGAATAGATAATGGGAATATTGGCACGGGAAAGAATCTCGATAAAAATACGGTCATTTGCCTCATCACCCTGATCTCTGAGAACGAGGACAGCTACATGTTCCACACCCCAAACATCAGCAGGGCTGCCTTGGCTGCCGAGGCCATGGACCTGCCCCTGATCACCTGGCCTACCAGAGGCGAGAAGGAGGAGGAGCTGGATGATCTCAAGGATGCCATAGCCGAGGGCGTGAAAAGGTATGGCATAGAGGGCATGGTCACCGGGGCTATAGAATCGACCTACCAGGCCACCAGGGTTCAAACGATCTGCAGGGATATTGGGCTCTGGTGCTTCAATCCCATCTGGCAGGTCGATCAGGTCGATTACTTGAAGCTTCTTTTATCCAGGGGCTTCCACGTCATCATTACCGGGGTCTTCGCCTACCCCTTTGACGATTCCTGGATTGGGGCCAGACTTACCGAGGATCAAGTAAAGAAGCTGGAGCGGCTCCAGAAGAGGTACCAGATAAATCCCTCAGGAGAGGGAGGCGAGCTGGAGACCTTTGTCCTAGATGGTCCCATCTTCCATAAGAGAATAGAGATTCTGAGGTCCAGAAAGACATACGATAACTACAGAGGCCGCCTAGATATAGAGGAGGCCTGTCTGGCGGATAAATTGGGGGACGAATCGGTGGATAGATGATACTGATGGTGGATCTCTGCTGGAAGAAGAACTCCCTCTCCAGGCCTGAATTTGTGGACCCCGTAGCCTCAGCTCTAAGAAAAGCAGGGGCTGAGATAAAGGTTCTTCATTATTCCGAGCTGACTTCATACCAGAGTTCAAAGCAATTATACAGAGATCTCCTGGAGTGCAACGGCGTTGTTCTCTGTGGGACAGCCATCCAGGACAACTTCTATGCCGGAGAGATGGACAAGTTCTCCTGGCTAAAAAACCCTAATTACAGTAAGCCCGTTTTGGGCATCTGCGCAGGGATGCAAGTCATAGCCTCGACCTTCGGAGGCAAAATAATTCCAAGGCCAGCCATTGGCATAGAAAAGGTCGATATCGTCAAGGATACGGAGCTTTTGGGAGAGCCGCGTCAGATAGAGGGCTACCACCTCCACAACTACGGCGCGACCGTTCCTAAGGGCTTTCATCTGGTGGCAGGGTTCCCACATAAGGTGGATGCCTTCGTTCACGAGAGAAGACCTATTTATGGATTGATATTTCACCCCGAGGTCAGAAACAGGTGGATTCTTCAGAAATTCATAGAACTAGTACCTAACCATTGAGATCTAATTCTAATCGTAGTTCGATATCAATCATTGCTCTCAATAGGCCTTCCTAAGCTACTGCCAAAACCACAAATCTTATAGGAGATTTCAAAGATAGTTAGGTCCCTTTTTCGTATTTCTGCCGATGAACGGCGAGAGAAAAACCGACTATCTGATCTTCGGCGCCGGTGCCCTGGGAAACGTCATTGGAGGCCGTCTCCAGGAGACAGGATGCAGCGTGGCCTACGTCAGCAGGGGGGCGCCTCACTTCAGAGCGGTGATGGAGAAGGGCTTGAGAATTACAGGCATCTGGGGTGAGCACTATGCTCCATCTGAGAGAATAGAAGGATTCGCCGATCCTTTCTCAATAATACATTAAGTGTTTCCTTCCTCCAAAGCCACGAGTTGGTAGAAGGAGGGCAGATGATAGGAGAACAATTAACGGCATACTCTTATGTCTTGGAGACCGGGTGCAAGTGGGAAGACCTGCCTAGGCACTACGGATCCTATGTCATTGCATGGCGAAGTCTGAGAAGGTGGTCCGAAGAAGGTGTTTGGTCTAAGATCTTT
>CAZKWM010000094.1:0-8892 GCA_964556405.1 uncultured Methanotrichaceae archaeon
ACTCACGTATTCATATTAACACTTCAGCCCCGGAGACCCCGGTATTCAGGCCGGGGTAGTTGACTAAAGCCTGGAAAATAAAGTATTCTGGCGAAATAAAAGCTATTTTCCCACCTTGTTATATTTGGATAAACGGTATATTCTGCCCCGATAAAGCCCTAGACGGGTCTGAAGGGTCCTAGATAGGCCAGTTTCTTTCCTGGCCATTCTGCAGGGAGGCTGTCAAATTCATCCCCTCGGCACCCTCACTGCAGAGCCTGCCAAGTTTTCTCACGATGACGTAAAGACGATCGAGAAAGATGATAAAACGATGACCCGTGGATAATGATCTCAATTTACACAGGGCAATTGCTCAAAGATATCGCTACAAACTATCAAAGACTCGTGGACAGGTTTCCGGACCCTGGTAGGCCTGGGAGTAATGGTTATAGAGAGCACCTTGGGCGATTACAGCTACCTCATGGGAGAGGTCAGTACTACTTATGTGACCATCATCAGTTTCTGCAACATCGCCTAATGCCTACATCAATCCGGGGAACCATCCTCTGTGGAGGGCATCTCTATATCACTTCACTTACCGCAGCAGCTTTTATGGCTTATCTCATGAAGACGACCAGGAGTTCTTCAACTGGAGAAGATAGTGCTTTTGAGTATCAAGGGCTGCCAACAAGCCCATGGTATTCTTCTACGGTGCCAGTGAGGCCCTTCTATCCGAATTATATGGGCGCAGATATGCCTTCTTGAGATGCGAATATATAGATTGCTCTAATAAACTAATGTCTGAAAACAGAACAAGGTTATGATATCCATGCTGTATAGAAAATCCTGTTTGGAAACGCGGCCCAGAAGATCAAGGCAATACTCTCTTCAGGGCAGCCCTTAAATCCTCTATCTTCGCGGGTTTGGAAAGGAAATCATCCATGCCGGCTTCTAGGCACATCTCCCTGCCTCCATCCCTATCGTAAGTAGTGACAGCGATGATCTTGGGTCCAGGAGGCCAGCGCCTGCGCACCTCTTTAGTAGCGGTAATTCCATCCATCCCAGGCATGTGGATATCCATGAGGATCACATCGTAGCACGAGCTCTCCATATATCTCAGGACATCCAGGCCATTGTAGGCCAGATCAACTCTGTGCCCCATCTTTTTGAGCATTAGGACCATTACTTTCTGGTTAAGCAGGTTGTCCTCAGCCAAGAGTACGTACAAGGTTCGATCACACCTCTCCTACTATGGATCATAGTCTCAGACAGCCGATGGACCCAAAAAGCTTACAGCTTGTTGTAAACATCAGGTCATGTAGGTGGTTCCATACGCAGCGGCTATGTCTCAAACCAAGGTTAAAGAATGCCATAGGCTATCCTGAAGAGCTTTCAGACTGCCCTGGAGAGCTCTCAGGCCACACCCTGAAGAACCTCCAGGCCTCCTCAATATGCATGGCCTTCATGCCAATCTCCCTCGAAGGTATCAGGTCGTTGCTGTGAGAATTACCCACGTAAAGTATCTCCTCAGGTATTAACCCCCAATCTCTCGGCCCCTGACAGGAATATCCTGTGGTCCGGCTTCTTGTGACCCAGGTCCGAGGAGAAGAGAACGAACTTGAAGTATCCATAAAGGCCCTAGGTGCTTGAGCTCGTTCTCGGAGAAGACCCTCTGGCAGTTGGAGACCCCTCCCTGGGAATAGCTCCTCAGAGTTTCCAGAAGCATGATGCTCTGGGGGGAGGCCTGGAGCTTTCTTATGGAGGAGGACCTGAAGATCCTGGCAGTTTCAATCCTCACGGTGACCTCGTTTATGGGCCAGGAAGCCTTTTTCCGGCAGATTCTGGCGAAGATATCCACCACCTTGATCTCAGAGTGCTTCTCCCATCTGCCCTCTATAGCCTCTTTACAAAGGCGCTTGTACTCCCACATGAGCTCCTCAGGGGAGAGCTTTACCCCGTATACGACAGCCATTTACTGAGGGGCTCGTAGGTCCTCATGCGGTTCTCATTGGTGCTTATATCCACGAGAGTTTTATGACAATCAAACATCACGCCTTTAACGCCATCGAGGCCGAGTATGCTGTAGATCTCTTTTCCCTCCGCCAAAATTTCAGACTTCGTAGAGCGAGGGGGCCGAAGACCCGGGGAGCATATGCCATACACCCCCCGATTGGAGCGATTTAACAGGATCTAAGCCATTTCCTGGGGTCACCGGCTCCGTAAAAGGATCTTTAAGTAAAGGGGATCTTATAATTGATCTCTTTTCTTTAATGGATGAAATAAAAAACAATACCTCTATATAGTGAAGAGGCTCGCTCGAGATACGTCCTGAAATCCGATGAATAAAGATGTGTTTAAAAGATTATGGAATTATGAAATGTATCTAAAGGAAATCTGTTTTCTTTTATGAAAATCAGGGGCCTCAAGCAGGCCATGGATTCCCTGAGGATGAAGGCCCCTTGGTCCGGATCTATTCTGAGCCTGTTCATCCTCAGCAGACCCAAGCTCATGAAGAAGGGCAGAGTCCTAGTTATCCTTTTGAATTCGGAAAGATCCTTACTATAGTGCCAGAGGAAGTGGCCTATGTAGGGCTCGGCCATGTTTCCATATCTTTTGTGAAGGGCGAAATAATGCTTGAATTCAGCAGCCATGATCCCCAGATCGTGAACAAGGTTGGCATGCGTTCTGGCGTCCTCGAAGCCCAGAGCGTATACTTTTTCGCCGTTAAAGACGTGGTTCACAGGATTGGCATCGTGGTGGATCATACATCCGTAGTGGTGATTGACTAAAGTGCTGTACCACCAATCTCCAAGTCGTTGATTAAAGATATTTCTAGTGGCTTTATCAAGGCTAAGTTGATCCAGAGTTTGGTAAAACTTGGCAAACTCCTCCCGCTTATGGTAATCCTACTTGGTATCGTCGTGAAGTTTTCTGAGGAGATGGGCTATGGATGTAAGCTTATCGTACAATCCATCCTCGCGCTTCATGTACACGTAGATGGGCTTTCCGTGAACGTACTCGGTGGTCAGGACACAGCTGAACCTTCTCCTCTTGGCAAGGGCCATTGGGACATCTATGATCTTTCCTAACTCTCGGAGGTTATCGTACTCCCCTTTCATGGACTTGGATGGATCGTAGTTCTCCTTCCGGCCCGTGGGCTCGGCGTATAAATTGGCTATGATGCTATAGTTCTCTCCCTCGAACTCGTATCTGCAAACGGTATTAGATGCTGGCTCTATCTTGTAGACCGATACTTTGCAGTCCTTATCGTGAATTCTCTCCCAGGATATCCATCAGCCAGTCCCTGAAGATATCTCCACGATGAAGCGTACCGACGCGTCCTATAGCATGGGACTCTGAAGTCACAGTGCGACCCCTAATTATAATCCCTCTCTAGGTAAACTAGGGATAGGACATATCAGTATATACATAATATATTGGTTATACGACACCCAGGGACTTTATCCCAAGAAGATCTCCATGCCCTCAGTGCAGGGCCTATCAACTTTAGGCTCTTGAATTGCCGTCCAGCCCCGAAAGGCTTTAGAACTTCCTTCGGTTGGAGCGTTGAAAGAGAGATTGCTCAATGTGGGAGCCTAGAGCAATCTATCGGTGGTTCGCATGCAGATGCTAAAACTGTCGTTCTGCCTTTAGGACAAAATAACTCCACTTAGGATAAATATAATGATTCCACGAATATTTAACTGTAGAAAAATAGGGCGCTTAGACGGCATTTCCTGGAATGTCATCCTTTATCCACCTTATTCGAGTTTAGCACCGTTCATCAAAATTATCTTCCTCAGTCGAAGTTATCCTCATCCGTCAAAGCTCACCATGCTTTCTGACGTGCTCCCAGGCCTTGTAGAGTGCTGGAGAGCTTTCTTTTTTTGTATAGATTGACGATGGTAGAGCTTTCTGTCATCGCCTACAGGGCATACCTTGATGCATATCCCGCAGGGAGATATCCCTTTTTTGTAAAGCTCAATGCTGTAGGATACACAGGTCTTCTTATCAGTCAGACCTAGAGGATAATCTTTCTCATCTAAGGCTTTGGTTGGGCACGAATCTACACAGCGCATGCAGTGAGTGCACAGATTTTTCTCCAACAGTGGATCAGTCGGTATTTCCGCGGCAGTGAAGATGGAGCCGAAGCGCACCCTTGGGCCGAACTGTGAGGTCAGAAGCATATTGTTCACGCCAAAGGTCCCAAGACCGGCCAGGAGGGCAGCATGGAGGTGGGAGAAGAAGGCCATGGGATTCTTGAGCAGGGCCTGGGCATTGGCATATCCATCCCTGGTAACGAAGATCGAAGGATAACCCTTCTCGTGGAGGTAATTTGAAAGGCGATAGGTATACTGATCCAGAAGGGCATTGACCGTACCATAGAGCTCGTGATAATATATCGAAGGGGATGTCTCCAACACTGGTAGGCTGATGGGAAGCCCTATGACTATCACAGATTTGGCCTCTGGAAATATCGATTGGGGATAGAACTCCTCAGGCATCCATAGCTGGAATGGAGGACTTTTCCACAGTTCTACATCAGCTACGCCCACTAGAGGGATCTCCATCTCCCTGCACTTATCCATAAGAGGCCTCTTCAGATCGCTCATGAGGATGTCTATTTCCTAACGAGGTAATAATTTTCACCAATGGTCCTCACGGATTTAGGTAGCCCGAAAACATTATGTTTAGGTTAACCTAAATTAGCTGCTATGCCCAAGGAACAGGTCGAGGAGTACATTGAGGTCATCCTTCGACATAGCCGGTGAGGATGGCATGGCCAGGACATCCGAGGTCTCCAAAAGGCTGCAGCTCTCCCCGGCCAGCGTCACCGAAGTATTCCAGAGCATGGCCGGGCGCGGCCTGGTGAGGTATGAGCCCTACAAAAGCGTCTCCCTCACCGAGGAAGGTGCTAAGGTTGCCAAGAATATCAAGAGAAAGCACAGGCTTCTGGAGGTATTTCTGTCAGAGGTCCTTCACATAGACCCGGAAAAGATTCACGAGGGAGGACTGCAGGATGGAGCACTCCCTCTCGGATGAGGTCTGCGATGCCATCTGCAGGATGCTGGAGGCTCCAGCCAGGTGCCCCGGTGGAAAGAGGATATACCCTTGTGGCAAGGGCATCGATACCTGCAACGAATGCCATGGATCTGCGGATAAAGAGAGATCCATCGTTCAAGAGAACGTTCAAAGATACATCCAAAGGAAGATTATACCCATAACCGATCTTCCGCCCTACCAAAAAGGCATCATAGCTCTCCTTAGAGGCAGCAAGAAGGTTATCCAGAGGCTCTCTGATCTGGGTTCTGACCCCCAAGACCGAGGTCATCCTGGTAAGAAAGACCCCACTGGGTGGTCCTATTGAGCTTTCTGTCAGGAGAACGGCCATGGCAGTGGGACGCGACATAGCCGACAACATCTTCGTCGAGGTCAAGGAGGTGAGGTGAGGATGGGAAGCTGCCATAGCTATAGCCCTTTTGGTATTTGTGGCAAAAGCATATCCAGGGGTTCAACTCAAGTTAAAAGCTCTAAGTAGGATCGCCTTGACATCGATCTTAAGGAAGGCCGTCCATCAGGTATAACCGTTGCCCTGGCAGGCAATGCCAATGTAGGAAAGAGCGCCGTCTTCAATCAGCTCACGGGCTCAGATCAGGCCCAGGGAAACTGGCCAGGAAAGACCTTGGAGAGTGCTGAGGGTACTCTGAAATACGAGGGCCAGGAAAATCAAGATCATAGATCTTCCAGGGATCTACTTCGTCTCCACCTATTCCATGGAGGAGCTAGTCTCCAGGGATTTCATCGCCCTGGAAAAGCCTGACCTGGTGGTGAATGTGGTGGGCGCCTCGGCCTGTAGATGAACCTCTTCTTCACCATCTAGCTCCTGGAGCTTAGGGCGCCCGTGATCATTGCCCTAAACCAGATAGACCACATAGAAAAAAGAGGCATCTCAATAGATGCCAGGAAGCTTTGCGAGATTCTTGGAGTCCCTGTCATCCCAACCGCGGCCGTAAAAGGGCTGGGCATCCATGAGCTTACTGAGGAAATAGTAAGCCCTGTCAAAGAAGGTATATTGTCCCACGAGGTAAAATACAGCTCTAAGGCCGAAGAGAGGATAGAGAAGCTATCGTCCATGAGATCTCTCAGAGGGCCCAGAAGGTTCTGTCCGATAAGGATACTCTCACCAACAAGATCGACAAGGTCGCACTCCATCCAATCCTCGGATACCTGGCAATCGCAGGAGTGGTAGGCGGCCTTCTCCCCTGGACCTTTATCCTGGGAAATGCTATCTTCGGATTCCTTGCCGAGGCCTTAAGCTCCATAGAGCAATATGAGCATGTGGTCTTGGGTCCACTCATGGGCATTCTCTGGAACGGCGCCTTCACGGGGTTTGTAGCAGAGGTAACCATGGTCATACCTTACATCCCTGCCCTTCTACATCCTCTTGGCTGCGATTGATGACTCAGGCTATCTGATCAGGATCTCTCTAATGCTCGACAAGGTAATGCATAAGCTCGGTCCCCATGGCAAGGCCATCATCCCCTGGATCCGCTCCTGGGATATGGCTGCAATGTGCCTGCCTGCTTCTCCTGCAGGGCCATGGAGGACCCCAAAGCAGAGAAGCTGATCGTGGGCCTTCCTGATCACCCTAGTGCCCTGCACCGCCAGGACTGTGATCATCCTGGGGCTCGTGGCAACCTTCGTCAACATCTGGTGGGCTCTTGTTCTGTACGCCTTTGACATCGCCCTCATAGTCCTACTGGGAAGGCTGGCTTATGAAGCGGTTCCAGGGGAATCAGTGGGCCTCATCATGGAGGTGCCGAGCTATCACCTGTCTTCGGTCAAGGTGGTGCTCAAGCAGACCTGGGCTCGGACCAAGTCCCCGCTGTGGACAGTCTTTCCGGCGTACATCGTGGGAAGTGCAGCCCTTCAGGCCTTTTACGCTGCAGGGCTACTGAATCCTGTCAACGATATTCTGAGCCCGGTTACCACTGGATAACTAGGTCTGCCCTCAGCTGTAGGCATCCTCCTGATCTTCAGAATATTGAGAAAAGAGCTGCCCATACTGATGCTGGTGGTGATATTCCAGACCACCGACTTCGCAGCGGTGATGCCCTCGACTCAGTTGATGATCCTAGCCCTGGTGACCATGATATACATCCCCTGCCTGGCTTTGATACTGAGACTGGCCAGGTGTGTTTGGATGGAGGAAGGCCTCTGTCTTGGCGGCCTTCGAGGTCGTCTTTGCCATCATCGTGGGAGGAATCTCCTTCAGGGTGTTGAATCCCATCATGTAGGGCGTGAGATTACCTAGATTGGGAGACCTGTGAAAACCCTGAATCTCCCCTTGTTTTTTAGGAAAAACGTGGAACACTATCTCATTTCTATAGATCTGAATAGATCCTGGAGCTTCCTCATCTCAGCGCCCGCATCTTCCTTGGTCACAACGCAGGATATGGCGCAAATACCATCTGCTCCGGCTTTTATCACCTGAGGAGCATTGGCCAGGGTTATGCCACCGATGGCTACCAGTGGAGTATCGACCCGGCGGCGGATCTCCTCGATGAGGTTGATCCCTGCCGGCCTTCCGGCATCGGCTTTGGTCTGGGTTTGGAAGATGGGAGAGACGCCTAGATAATCGGCGCCCAAGGCCTGAGCTTCCAGAGCCTCCTGGAGGTTATGGACTGTGATGCCTATGACCTTGTCCTGGCCCAGGAGCTTTCTGGCTTCTCTATAAGGCATGTCCGATTGCCCCAGGTGAACGCCATCGGCATCCACTGCCAGGGCTATATCTATTCGGTCATTGATGAGAAAGGCCGCATCCTGGCATATCTCCTTGAGCCTTGAGGCTTCCTCGTACATCTCTCTGGTATCGCCCTTCTTATTCCTGTATTGGACGACCTCGACATCGCAGGCTACGGCCTGCTCTACATCGCTGATAATCCCGGCGCGGCTAAGGCCGGAGTCGGTTATGAGATAGTAACCCTTCAAGGTCCCATCATCCCGAATTGGTTATCGATTTTCTTGATGCCAACTACAGAAGGTCTCAATTATCAATTACCTCAATCTTTTGCATCCTGTTTACGGCCTCTGAATCCAGATTGAAGATGGCATCAAAGAGCATAAGCTTAAAGGTACCCGGTCCATGGGATAACCTGGCTGCCATCTCAGCGGCAATCTCGTAGCAGACAAGGCCTGCAACAGATGCGGAAACAAGATCTTTCTCCGCGGCTGCAAAGGTTCCTATCACCGAGGCAGCCATGCATCCGGTACCTACGACGTTGGCCATCATTGGGTGGCCGTTCTTAACCAGGACAGCTCTTTTCCCGTCCGTCACTATGTCCTCAGGACCCGTAACGACGACGGTGAATTCCCTTCTCCGTGCCAGGCCTGATGCCACCTGCACAAGGTCCTTCTCCACCTCTGCAGCATCCACTCCCTTGGTCTTGACGTCCTCTCCGGCTATGCGGGCGATCTCAGAGGCGTTCCCTTTTATGATATCGACCTTGACCTCGTCCAAGACCTCGAAGCATTTCTCGTCCCTGAATTTTGTGGCTCCTGCTCCGCAGGCATCCAGGACCACGGGGATGCCCTTACGGTTTGCGCTTTTAGCCGCAAGCTTCATGGCATCGACGAAATCGGAGGTAAGGGTGCCGATGTTCAGCACCAGGGCCGAGGCTATGCCCGCCATATCGGCTACTTCTTCCCTGTCATGGGCCATGACCGGTGATGCCCCAAAGACCTTGACTACGTTTGCGCAGTCGTAGATGGTTACCCAGTTCGTCAGGTGGTGCACAACGGGCTTTTGAGTTCTTACCCTTTCCAACAGATCCGAAGCATCGACCTTCACAGGTGATCCCTTGCCTTTTAGCGATGAGACATTGCCATAGATTTGATGGTATAGGTATATCT
>CAZKWM010000095.1:0-8883 GCA_964556405.1 uncultured Methanotrichaceae archaeon
CAACAACAAGGCAGATTCTATCAAAGACAGGGCCAGATGGGCGCTGGAACTTACGACGGAGAGGTGACCCACTGGGGGGCAGCAGACGGCGTCTTATGCCATGCCTCTCTACTCCCAGGAGACGTATGAGAGCCAGATGAGGCAGAGGGAGGGCCAGAGGAGGTTTGAAGCGTCCGGATTTGGGCCTCGACGATATGGACGGCCCCAGTATGGATCTCAGGATTACTCCAGGGGCTATGGAACTAGCAGCTACGGGTCACGGGGTTATGGTACGGGCAGCTATGGCACCGGTACTTATGGCACCAGTGGCTACAGCAGCATGGGCGCTAGCCGGTACGACACCAGCAATTATGGCACCACCGGCTACGGCATGAGCACTGGCGTATACGGCACCGCAGGGTATGGCAGCACGAGCAGTCAAAGCTTTGCGGTTGGAGGGTATGCCCCAAGCGACAGGTCCAGGGGCGAGGTCTTCCAATCGTCGAGGTACGGTCCCAGATGCGAGCGCTACAACATTCCCTGGCAGGAGTCAGTGGCCAGGGTTTGGGGATTCCAGCCACAGGCCGGAGATATCGGCACTCAGGATTACTGTCAACCCGGTGAAGGAAAGACTGGGCCCGTCTGGCAAGGCAGGCGGAGGAGCATGCAGAGGCTCCCTCAGAGCAGAACCCACCTAGCATATGGTGGATCGGGCTTACAGGGAAGCGAGTTAACTCCTTACGGCAAGGAGATGATACGCCCCGGAGCTGTGCCCCTCTATGAGTGGGGAATGTACTCTAGCAGCATGCGCCAGATAGAGACCGAGAGAGCGCGGGCCAGGCGAGGCTCACCAGGGCCTTCCTGGGATACCAACCGCCAGCCTTGGCCTCTTTTGGGCACAGCCACGCAATCCTCCACTAGGGCGCCCTCCTACCGTGCTCCCACTACAGGGAGGCAGATGTCCATGGGCACCGGCGCTTACCCTACTAGCGACGATGTCTCGGGGAGTTCGGGGAAGAGGGCCCTGAGAGGGAGGCTAATCAGAGGCCTCCCTCAATAGGACCATTCTGGAACCCTAACAGGCAGCCTTGGGCCCCAAGCAAGCAGACCGCCCCCATGCTGCCTAGATCCCAGCAGGGACCGGAATTCACCAGCTGCGGCTGCGATATGGCCATGGTAGGGGGCATGTCCCCGCACTATGCCCAGGAGTGCAGCTTCGGGGCTGGAACCTATGGAACCATCGGGACCACCGGAACCAGGCTCGGGGCGGGCAGGTACGGTGAGGGACGCATAACCCCTGCCTCACCAGATACCCTTAGAGGAGCTTATGCCGGCATGCCTGTGCCTGAAACCTCAAGAGTAGGGGAGCCTTGGTGCTCAGCAGATAGGAGAGCCCAGCGGCGAAGGAGAGTATGCTGGTATCACTTCCACCCCGGAGCTGTGGGACAGATGTTCGGCCCCACGGAGCAGATATCCAGGCAGGAGGTTGGGGAGACCACCTGTCTTATGAGGGCAGAGACTGGGCCTTACATCCTGGGAAGCGATTATAACAAGCCCCGCAGAGAAGACGTCACCTCTTACAGGAAAGATCAGTGTGGCCTGTGATCGCTGAAGTACCACCGCCTTTGCTGTGGGACTACCATCCAAATTTCTTTTCTACAAAGTTCATTTCAAGGCCTAAACCCGCACCTTTTTCAGAAGGAAGAATCCCAGGAACATAGGCAGCCAGAGACCCAGGCCTCTAAAGGCCAGGGCTATAACGGTGGCAGTGCTTCCGGGCAAGCCCAGAGATATGAACATCCGAGCCAGAATGCCTTCTACTACGCCTATGCCCTGGGGCACCGGGGGGGGGGGTTGTCCCATAAAAGAATTCCGACAGCGTAGCCTGCCAGGAGAGATCTGGGATCTATCTGCGGGCCTATAAGCCAAAAATACAAAGTAAAGGCTGGCTTATGTTGATCAGGTGAGCTAGCATGGCCAGGCTCACGGTGTGGACGAGCCCCGAGGGTCTGGCTTCTATGGCCCTAGTGGCGTTCATGAAACCCTCTGAGTTGGTGGCAGCCCAATCCTTACCCAGAGGCGACTGCTTCTTAAGCATTACATCCAGGCCTTCTATGCATGATTGAACGGCCTCCAGCAGCATTCTCAACAGGCCGGGGCGCCACAGACCCTGGAGAAGGACGCTGCTTAGACCTGATATAGCCAGGAGCAGGGCGCCGGCACCCACGATCTCATTGCTGCTCAGACCCTGGCGATGAAATAGATAGGCCATACCGAGAAACATGACGGCTGTAAATGCCATGTAATCTTATGACTGGGCCAGGAGAGCCCCAGCCATGGTTCGCGCAGGAGGCTGCCGGTGATAGAGATCATCTATGAAGAGGGCAACTCCGACCATGCCCCAGGCTCAAGGCCAGGGACTTTATCCAGCCATAGTAATCGATGTTGAAGAGAAAAGCGGTCTTGTACTGGGGATCGTAGAGGACTCTGTTCTCTCCCTAGGCCTTGTCCCCTATGATGTACAGACAGCCGTGAGATCTGATGCTCTGGGATGCAAATTAAAGGTTCTCTTACCACCGGTCTTTGATGGGATGGAGGGCGATGAGAAGCTTTATGCGGCAGCCGTACATATCAGATTTAACCTTGTATAGGATACTGCTTGCGTATTTTCTGGAAAGCACTTCCTTCTGCTCAATGGTTAAAGGTTCAACTGAATATGTTACCTATGCCCTCCTTCTTCCTTTTGAGACCTTTTTGATGGTCCTTGCCTCTAAGTTTTTCGCACCTTAGGTCCTCTGCAGTCCTCTTCGGATCTTATGTAGAAATGGTCTAAGGGCTTTAGGTCACGGCCAAGCTCGTATACCAGGGGAACTCCCGTGGGTATCTCTATCTTTTCTATCTCCTCATCCGAGAGGTTATCGATGTGCTTTACCAGGGCTCTAAGGCTGTTTCCGTGGGCAGCAATGAAGACGTTCTTTCCAGCCGCAATATCGGGAGCTATTGCTTCATTCCAGTGGGGAAGGATCCTTTCTAGGGTATCTTTGAGGGACTCGGTCATGGGAATCTTCGCCTCCTCCAAGCCCTCATATCTGGGATTTTGTGCCATGCACCTGCAGTCCTCTTCTATCATGACGGGAGGCATATCCAGGTAGCTTCTCCTCCATCGGTGGACCTGCTCTTCGCCGTACCTCTCCACGGCCTCATTCTTATTTTTGCCCTGTAGGGCGCCGTAGCACCTCTCATTGAGCCTCCAGGATTTTATCACGGGCAGCCACATCAGGTCCATCTCGTCCAGGACTATCCAGAGGGTCCTTATGGCCCTTTTTAGAACCGATGTGTAAGCGATGTCGAAGGTGTAGTCGCAGGCTTTGAGAAGCATTCCTGCCATTTTGGCCTCAGCCATGCCATTCTCCGAGAGATCGACATCTTCCCATCCAGTGAATCTATTCTCCAGGTTCCACTGGCTCTGTCCATGCCTGAGGAGGACCAATTGGGGCATTCAGTCACTGGAATATACTTTCCAGGCTTCCTCGACGCCTGTGTTCTCAACGGTTATAGCATAGATGGCATTGCAGAACTTCACAGCCTCCTGGAGGGGCTTTTGGTGAATGTTTCTGCCAGTAGCATTGCCTGCCACCCCACCCAGGTGGATCTGGTCATAGAGGCGCTGGAGGAAGGTCTTAACATCACAGCTCTCTCCCCCTGCACAGACCACCTTGGTCCTACCTGCGGCGACCACGGCCTCCTTCAAGGCATCGGCTGATTCCACACCATCTTTCTTTGGATAGTTGACATTGACGAAATCGCCTCCGAAAGCCGCAGCTAATCCTGCGACGCCGACGGTCAAGTGATAGCCCTTCTCATCTTTGATCGCCTTGCCCCGGGGTAGACTCCAGAGGATTGTAATCAGGCCGTTTCTGTGGGCATTGTAGACGATCTGGGCTACCTGGTGAAGCATGGCATGCTCATTCTCGCTGCCCGGGTAAGACGGTGTAGCCCACTCCTAGGATATTTAGGCCCGAGTCCTCCTTGAACTCAGCGATTTGCTGGACATCAAACCACTCGGTGCTAAAGGGATCTGATTGAGTTGTCTTGGTAAGATGAGTCTTGGAGTTCATCTTGACGATGTACGGGACACCAGGGTAATCGGAGCCGTACCTGGAAATGAGCCCAAGCTGTGTGGCAAAGGCGCCTATCTTCGCCTGGCTGGCGATTTTAAAGAGATGCTCAGGGTCGCTATCCTGGGGGTCTATGCCCGGGCCATAGAAGTCATCGTTTAGGTGATCTACTTTCTGGTCCCATGCAAAGAACATCAACCGGCCGCTCCCTTTGGTCAGTTTAAAATAATTATTCACATATGCATCCTTGGCACCTCTTGGTACATCCAGGGGCACGATGACTTCGCCGGCTTTATTGAACATGATTAGGGTATCGATGGAATCGCATTTATCTTTATCTGACAACTCATAAAAAAAGGCCCTCTTTCTGGCACAAATAGCCTCTGGCCGTCTTGGCGACAGCCCAGGGCAAAACTGCGATGCATTTGGCCGGAACTTTTGGATGGTGATGATAGAAGATCAAGAGCCCTTGCTGCCCTTCTTCGATATCCCCACCGCCTCTACCTTCATCTGGGGCAGTATCTCCTCGAAATCCTTTTTCTGGCACAGCGCAGTCCCCTGGCTCTGGATGATGACGGTTCCCGCGGCCGCTGCGTAGGCCAGGGCCACATGGAGACTCGTTCCGCTGATGAGGCCGAAGATGAACCCGGCAACGGAAGAATCTCCGGCTCCAATGGTGTTCCTCACCTGGTGCTGAGGGGGAACCGCCAGGTATTCTTGACCCTCATTCACCAGAAGAATTCCCCTGGCACCCATGGACACCAGGACTATCTCCACGCCCCTCTTGTTGATATCCCTGGCCGCCTCCAGGATCTCATCCAGATCCTCGAGCTCCCTTCCCACAAGGTCTGAAAGCTCGTGGATGTTGGGCTTTATGATGTTGGGCTGGGCCTGGAGGCCGACCTTGAGGCCGATCCCATCCACGTCCAGAACCGTCCTGGCTTTCAGGTTCCTGGCCGTGGTTATTATTTTCCTGTAGATCTCGGGACTCACACCCTGGGGGAGGTTACCTCCTATGGCCACTATCTCCGGCGTTCTCAGGGCCTCAATCGTTTCCACCAGCTGTATGAGCTCATTGGGCTGGACTTCAGGCCCCTGGGCATTGAAGGACAACTGCTTTCCAGTAGAGCTCTCGTGGAGGATGATATTGGTCCTGGTCTCCCCCGAGACGTGGGTGAAATCGCTATTGATACCATCGTTTAGAAGCCTTCCCTCCAGCTCCCTGCCTAGCAAAGCCCCCAACGAACCCCAGGGCGGTGTTGTCCACATCAAAGTTCTTTAGGATTTTGGATACGTCGATGCTCTTTCCGCCTGCGTAGGTCTCTTCGTTGGATATGCTGTTGGATAAGCCCTCCCTGATCGTCTCTATCCACAAGGTCCTATCCAGAGCCGGATTGAGGGTTATGGTATAGATCTATAGGTTGGCAACTCTTTAAACAGCCTATTTAGGCTCAATAATATTGCTAGACCAGCGGCCCTGGCCCCGTTCAGAGGATGATCCCCTTGAGAAGCTTCCTTTTCTATCAGAAGTCGCACCCTTGCTTGAGGCCATACCTCCTGCCGGGGCCATGGATCTCGATGATGTAGCAATGCCCATCTCCTTTTCCACATCCAGGACCCTGAGGGTCGTCTTCATCGCCGTGTCCGGGTTGATGGATATGGAGTCTATGCCCACCCTCACCAGGAACTCGGCAAACTCTGGGTAATCGCTGGGTGCCTGACCACAAAGGCCACTGTGCTTTCCGTTCCTCTTGGTACCTTCTATGGACATGGCCACCATCTTGAGAACTTCCGGGTCCATCTCATTGAACTCTTTAGCTAGGAGCTCCGAGACCCTATCGATTTCTAAGGTGATCTGGGTTAAGTCGTTGGAGCCTATGGACATGCCTATCCAGGAGCTGGCAGAAGTCGTCCACCAGGATCACGTTGTTGGGGATCTCACACATGATGTAGACCTGGAGGCCGTTCTCGTCTCTGATAAGGACGCAGCTGCCCATCTCCACCAGGACATTCCTTCCTCCACAGTCCTGCATAAGGGTATCATGGGTATCACATTTATGAGGGCCATGCCCTCCATCACCTTCTTCAAGGCCTGGCACTCCAGAGAGAAAGCTTCTCTATATCTGGGGAGGATATAGCGTGAGGCTCCGCAGAAGCCGATCATGGGGTTGCTTTCAGGCAGCTCGAAGTCCTGGCCGCCTATGAGGTTGGTGTACTCGTTGGACTTGAAATCGCTGGTACTCACCACCACGGGCTTGGGGTAGAAGACGATAGCTATAGTCCCTATTTCCTCGGCGAGCTTCTCTATGAAGCAGTCGGTGCCGCTCCGGTAGCCGTAGGTCAGGGCTTCTATCTGCCTTCTGATCGAGTCGTCCTTCACCTGGTCTGGATAGATGAGGGCCATGAGATGGACCTTTATCCCGCTGGCTACGATGAACTCCAGCGCCTGGCCATGCCCACGCCATCGTTGGGTATGAATGAAGTGGAGAATGCCTCCTCGGGGTTGCCCAGGTTGATCATGATCTCGGTCTTGGGCCTGAGAAGGTCGGTCAAGCTCACACCCTGCCCACCTTGAAAGGCAAAAGGCCCTCGTAGGCGTAACCCACGTCGCCTTCGGCGCAGCTTATGATGATCTCCTGACCTGACTTAATACTCTCGGTGGCGTCCTCAGTCCCGACCACGGAATGGATGCCGAACTTCCTGGAGACTATGGCCGCGTGGCTGGTCCTGCCGCCTTTGTTGGTGACTATGCCTGCGGCGATCTTCATCACCGGCTCACAGTCGGGGGTTGTGGTATCTGAGATCAGTATCTCCCACGACTAAAGCCAGTAGGGTTCTGAGGTTAGCCGAACCAAGTCAGAGCATCTTCAGGGGGATCAGTGCTCCCTTCCACGACATCTCTGTCTGCCGTAGATCGGTCTGCCATCATAGATTAAAAGAAGGTACATTCAACTATCGTATATTCAACTATGGTGTATATGCCAGGTCCAGACATCCATATCTCTGGGACATATTATTCATTGTAATCACCCAAACCGAAATCCATATATTCGTCACATAACGTATATTCGGCCGGCAAAAGTCGGCCAAATCTACGCTCTCACGACTTTTGCACCCCCTCCGTTCTCACTAACCATCCAAGGCCTTAGGGACTACGTTGATTGATATGAAATGAAAGCTCTATATCCGTTTAATATCGCAAAAACGGTGGGCAAAAGTCAGAGAAATAGGAGGGATTGATGCTTTTGATTTTTGCCCCACCCCACTAATTTGCTATCCTATTATGGCCTGGAGAGCTAGGGTTTGATCTTTAAAGTTCATCAGCTATAACCAGCAGCTTCTCCATCAGTCAGCTTTATTCAAACAGTTGTTTAGCGCTCTAAGAACTGGCTTTAAGTACGTCGATCGCCTTAACCGAAAAGTTTATACTCGACGAGTGACGTACAGATCCGCGGCAAAAGTCGGTCACCGTTATCCCTCCTACATCGCTGACTTTTGCTATCCCTCCTTTTACTGCCTTGGCTTTATTTCCCCCAGGGCTCGTCGGAGTGTGTCTAACATACTAAGGTTAATTTAGTATTAATTTAAAAAAATCAAAGAATAATGTATATTTCAAATGTTAAAGCGCTATGATACAAGGATTTACGATATCAATCACCTTTTAGAAGTGCATGGTTCATTATCGCTAAATCCAGAACCAATGGATATTCCTAGACCTAAGGTTCATAATCTAAATGTGATAATTAAAGCTCCCATCGCAAAATAGTTTGAAATATTTTAGTTAAGATATGCTGAAATAAGGGATCATGGGACACTAAGAGAAATAATTGACCATACAATTTTACATTCATGAGAAAAGAAATTGTCTAACCATATCGAAGAGATCCTAAATAGAATTCTAGTGAATTTAGAGCAAATGGAATATTCTGAAACATTTGTTGATTATACGATATTTGCCAATAAAAAAGAAAAGAATTAAAATACAGGCAATAACAAGATATGATGAGACCATATATCCTATTGAAGTGAGAATGATACCAAAGCTAAGAGTTCCAAGAGGTAAAGGTTTCTTTTATGGGGATGGAGAATACAATTCTAAAAGATTCTTGAATAAGGTTATCATCCGAGGTTATTTGCTTATAATCAAACCTAAGAGATCCTAAAGGTTTTGGAGCTAGGATAAGGGATAAGAGTTATGATAGAGAAGTACAAGAAAAGGTCAGTCTGCGAAGGTTCGTTGGTGCGCTAACTAATTGGTTTGGAGAAGATGTGCCATGCTTTCTTGATAATACTACTATGACTAGGGTTGGTTTAAGAATTGTGGCTTATGCATAGAGAATACTACTACGATTTTATATAAATCCATTAACAGGATAGACACGCTCCGGATCGTCGTTTATCTTATATAGAACGGACGAAAGCCCATCTACCATGCCGGATCCCCTGAGCATGATCCATTCCCTGGCTTCATCCTTGAACGACCTGAGGCTCCATGTAGGCAGGAATGATTCAAAGATCGGTAGCCGCAGGTTTAATGCCCAGCTCTACCTGTCCATGGCCAATGCGTGTCTCAGAAACAGGGCAGTCCTCCTTTATGGAGGCATTGGCGCCAACAAGACCACCCTGGTGAACCTGCTCGGCGCTTCCTTCACGGGCCAGCCTTTCGGCGATATGGAGAATGCCATGATCACAGGCCACCCAGAACAGACCGAGGAGAAGATCATAGGGTTCATAGATCCGAGGCAGTGGGCATCACCTGGTGGAAGCGGCCTGGAGGTCCTGTGGA
>CAZKWM010000096.1:0-3695 GCA_964556405.1 uncultured Methanotrichaceae archaeon
CTGGAGTTCCTGGGACTTTATATCTACAGGCCGGATATTTTAGTTTTTAAGATATAATCGAAGGCAGCTCTTCAATCGATATCTCCATTCGCAGATTTACGAGGGGCAAAGTATAACGATCATCGGTGAATGACTCGACGATATTCATGCCAACGCTCTCATATAGATGGCGTGATTTCGGCAAGCCCTCGACCGTCCAGATGTAAACCGTCTTAAAACCCTGCTTGCGGCAGAAGTCTAGGGCCCGTATTAGAAGCTCGCGTCCAAGGCCCTGGCCCTGATACCCTTCATCCAATATGTACCACCTGAGCCGTGCGCCTGGGCGCTCCTTTTCTGAGCCATTCACGGCAATGGAGCCTACAAGCTTGCCGTCCACGTGGGCCGTGAGGAGAAGATCGCGGTTAGGAGTATAATCCTCATAGAAACCGCATAGCTCACGGGCCATGACCACCTCAAAAGCCGGCCCTGAGCCCCATGCTTTGGCATAGTACTCGCCGTGCATCTGGGTTATGCGACCTAGATAGCCAGGTAGAAAGCCCTCTACAATAACACTCTCAAAGGCCACCATCTTCTTCATCCTCGAAGGTTAATTAACATCATCACCTATAATACTAACTAAAGAGGTGGTTGTAACGAAGTAAGTGAGAAAATTTATCTCATATAAAGCAAATTATTATAAAGCGAGCTATTAAGGAAAGAACATAAGCCCTATGGTAAACATATTTTAGCCAAAACTAAGGTCATCTTAAAACATAGATTACTGGGCCCCTTGCGCCTTCGTGCCATCCTATAAAAACTCGTAAAGCCTATCGGTTCGCGCGCCCAGAGCGCAATCCCCCTAGGGATCATGATGATTTTGTATTTTAACTTTTAGTAACCATAATAAAGAATTCCAACAGTCCATTTAATTCTAAATCAATAAATGATAAAAAAAGAGGAGCCTACTTTCCCTCTTCAAGATCTCAGTAAGCGTACATTTTCCCGTACGGCCTCTTCGACCTGGGCGTAAGCTTCATAAACTCGCTCTTAAGAAGCTCTTCCTTCTTCAGCCCAAGCTCGGGAAAGTAGCCCACAAACTCGTCCACCAGCCTGCCCAGGATCTTCATATCCGTCTCATCCAGGGCTGTTGCATCAACCGTGGGAGCAATCTGTGTCTTATCCACCTTGCCCCTCAGAAATATCACACCACCGTGCATCCCGGTGCCTATGAAGTTGGCCTTGTGCCCCTCGTTCAGGATATCCAGGACGATGACCACACCCCCGGCCATGTACTCGCCTAAAAAGTCCTGGGATGTCCTACCTACCACCATGGTGGGAACCTTGTCCAGGTACTCCTTCATGTGCAGGGCGGTCCTGTATCCGGAACCGTCCCTGATGAAGATCTTTCCTCCCATCATGGACATGCCAAGGACGTCCCCGGCTCTTCCTTCAACCACTATTTCACCTGAATCCATGGTGTTGCCGACTCCATCCTGGACGTTGCCGTGAACCCTGATTTTATGGCCCATCATGAAGGCGCCAAGGTCGCTTCCAGGAGTCCCCCGAATGTCTATCTCCAGCTTCTTGTGGTTGTTTCCCCTGGCATAAAGCCTGGTGCCTATGTACCTCTGGCCGCAGACGTTGCTCAGGGTAAACTTCTCGGCACCCTGAAGCATCAGGGCTCTCATTTTACCACTTAAATCCTTGGTCTGGAGGCCGGTTACATCTATATCCACCGTTTCCATGGTGAAACCCTCCTCCATCACTCGCCAGCTCCCTTGATGCCCAGAACTTCCAGCTCCCACTCATTGAGGTCGATGCCCCTCAGGTGATCCCTGTTGCCCCTCAGGCTCTCTATGGCGTTGATGCCCATGCCTCCCAGCATCTCCTTGATCTCGGCAGACCAGGCATGAAGGAGGTTCTTTAGGCGCTGGGTGGCTATGTCATGATTAAGCCTGCCCGAGAGGTTGGGGTCCTGGGTGCATATGCCCCAGTTGCACTTGCCGGTGTAGCACTTCTGGCAGAGGTTGCATCCCATGGCCAGGAGGGCGGCACTTCCTATGTAGACCGCATCGGCTCCTAACGCTATGGCCTTGATGATATCTGCGCTGCACCTGAAGCCTCCGGCAGCGACGAGGGAACACTTGTTTCTTATGCCTTCGTTCCTGAGCCTTTGGTCGACAGCAGAGATGGCAAGCTCAATGGGTATTCCCACGTTGTCCCGTATAACCTTGGGAGCTGCTCCCGTGCCGCCCCTTAGGCCGTCGATGGCCACAATATCGGCCCCGGCCCTGACTATGCCCGAGGCGATGGCTCCGAAGTTATGGACGGCGGCAATCTTAACCGATATGGGCTTCTCGTAGTTGGTGGCTTCCTGGAGGGCAGTGATGAGCATGGACAGGTCTTCTATGGAGTAGATGTCGTGGTGGGGAGCGGGGGAGATGGCATCGGTTCCAGCAGGGATCATCCTAGTGGATGCTACAGTCGCCGTAACCTTCTCTCCGGGCAGATGTCCTCCAATGCCAGGCTTGGCGCCCTGGCCGACCTTGATCTCCACGGCAGCAGCGCAGTTCAGATAGTCGGCATCCACGCCGTAGCGCCCCGAGGCCACCTGGACTATGGCGTTTCCTCCGTAGTCATCCCTGAGCTTCTTGGGAAGCCCACCCTCGCCAGTGTTGAAGAAGGTGCCCGACTCCTTGGCCGCCCTGGCCAGGGATCGGAAGGCATTGTAGCTTATGGCTCCGTAGGACATGGCAGAGAAGAGGATGGGAGTCTCTATCATGATGTTGGGGCCGAGATCAGTGGCGATCTCCACGTCGCCGTTGAACTTGATATCCATGAAATCAGGCTTGGATCCGAGGAAGGTTCGAAGCTCCATGGGCTCTCTTAAGGGATCTATGGAGGGGTTGGTGACCTGGGATGCATTCAGGACTATGTGATCCCAGTAGATTCTGAAGGGCTTGTCATTTCCGCAGCCTGTGAGGATGACTCCTCCGGTCTCTGCGGCCTTCTTCAGGTCCTCCATCTTCTCCCGCGACCAGCTTGGGTTGGGCCTGTAGTAGGACGGAGTGGGCTTGATCTCAAGGGCATCCCTGGGGCAAAAGATGACGCACCTCTGGCACCCTGCACACTTATAGGGATCGGATTTTATGAGCCCTGTGACCTCATCGTAGATGTGAGTTCCAAAGGCACATTGCCTCTCACATCCCCGGCACTGGTTGCACTTCACCTCATCCCTTACAACCTGGAACTCAGGAAACAGAAACGACTTCATCTCGAACCACCCTGTTAGTCTTAAGCTGGCCAATTACAGGCTCCCCACCGTTGGGAGTCCAAACCCGGTCCAAATCAGGGGATATGAGCCTTATGGCCGCCTCCTCTGAGGATAAGTAAAGCATGTCACCTTTCGTACCAGCTGTAAGAGGCCTAAGCCTTATTCTATCCGTAAGCCCTATCATGCTGTCCTTGTGGCCTATCACTATGGAAAAGGGCCCGTTCATTAGCAGAGGGCCGTAGACCATCCTCAAGGTCGAGAAGAGCTTCTTCTTATCGGGCTCCATCCTGTCGATGGCCGCCCAGACCGGGGGAGAGAAGACCTTGGCCAGGATATCTACTGGAAGGCTCTGCCTCCTCATAATCAGGTCCACGGCATATGCTATGACCTCGGTGTCCGTCATGAGGTTGCAGGAGTAGCCGTACATCTCCAGGTACCACTT
>CAZKWM010000096.1:3795-7409 GCA_964556405.1 uncultured Methanotrichaceae archaeon
TAATCGTCATCGGAGAGGCAGGCCTCTACTCCTTTCTTATTGGGGGATACGAAATACCTCCAGACCAGGGGCGGCTTTTGGACGTTGGCTCCCTCGCAGTGAGGAATCTCCTCATCGTAAACCACATCGAAGTCCCTGTTCAGGACTAGATCGAACTCACCCTTGGCCTCCTTCATAGCCTCAGGGCTTGCTCCGTCGAACATCACGTGGAAGGCGTAGTAATCCTCGTAATCAGGATATATGCCGTAGGCTGCGAACCCCCCTCCAAGGCCATTGCCGCGGACATGCATATTGGCTATGGCCTTCACTACATCCGCGCCTATGAATCGATCTCCACTTCTATCCATGGCGCCGAAGATGGAGCAGGCGCATATCTCTTTGGTATAAATCTCCCTTCTCATCCTCATGAGATCTCAGACTCCAGCAGTGGCCAAAGCCGATTTCCGCGTGACCGCTATCTCCTCCGACCTCGGCCCAATAAGGTGTAAGCAGGGCAAGGCGGCAACAAGAGCTTTATAGCTATTTAGGAAATATTCATAAAAATTATGAACCGACTCAGAGCCGACCCGCTCATCGATGCTCTTCGCTTCCATGGATAGTCACCTCGAATTAGAACGCATTAGGCGTTGATGATTAAAAATAGAACGGTGTGAGCCAGAAGGTGGCTCACAGCAGTGGGAGATACCGCTCCAGCTCCCAGTTGGTGATCTGGATCCTGTAGTCGTTCCACTCCTTCGTCTTATTCTCTAGGAAGGCGTTGAAGACATGGTCTCCCAGGGCTTCCTTGACCAGCTTGCTGTTTTGAGTGATACCAATGGCCTCGTTCAGGCTTCCAGGCAGGGATCCAATTCCAGCAGCCTTCTTCTGAGCATCGCTAAGCTCGAAGATATCCTTCTCCTGGGGGGCAGCCAGCTCGTACTTATTGCTGATGCCTGCGAGGCCTGCCGCGAGCATGACCGAGAATGCTAGGTAAGGGTTGGCGCCTGGATCTGGGCTTCTGAACTCGACTCTGGTGGCCTTCTCCTTTCCGGGCTTGTACATGGGCACCCTGACAAGGGCGGATCTGTTCCTTCTGGCCCAGCAGATGTAGACGGGAGCCTCATACCCGGGTACAAGGCGCTTGTAGGAGTTGACCCACTGGTTACAGATGGCGGTGATCTCGGGGGCATGGCGCAGAAGGCCAGCTATATACCACTTAGCCTCGTCAGAGAGATGATACGGGTCTCCGGCGTCGAACATCACATTCTTATTGCCCTTGAAGAGGGACTGGTGGACGTGCATTCCGGAGCCGTTCTGGCCAAAGATGGGCTTGGGCATGCAGGTGGCGTAGTAGCCGTACTTCTGAGCGATCTCCTTGACCACTATCTTCTGGGTTACCAGGGCATCGGCCATCTTCAAGGCATCCATGAACCTGAGATCAATCTCGTGCTGGGAAGGAGCTACCTCGTGATGGCTGAACTCGACGTAGATGCCCATGGAATCCAGGGCAAGGACGGTGTCCCTGCGCAGGTCTGAGGCATTGTCCAGTGTGGTCAGGTCGAAGTAGCCGCCCTTGTCAAGGAGCTCTGTGCTCTGATCGTTCTTGAAGTAGAAGAACTCAAGCTCCGGGCCGACGTTGTAGGTATAGCCCTTATCCTTGAGCCTTTCCAGGTTCCTCTTGAGAACCTGTCTGGGATCGCCCTCGTAAGGCGTGCCGTCGGGGTTCAGGACATCGACGAACATCCTGGCTACGGCCTTCTCCTGGGGCCTCCAAGGCAAAAGCTGGAAGGTGGTAGGGTCGGGCTTGGCTACCATATCAGACTCGTCGATCCTGGCGAATCCCTGAATAGAGGAGCCATCAAATCCCATGCCCTCATCAAAGGCACCCTCAAGCTCCTTGGAGTTTATGGCAAAGCTCTTGGGAATTCCAAGGATATCAGTAAACCATAATCTGACGAATCTTACATCATACTTGTCTATTGCGGCAAAGACCTCATCTTTTGTCTTTACTTCAAGGGCCATATCGTACCTCCTAGCGGATTCCTTCCCAAAGGCAAATTTATATGTATTTAAGAGGCTTTCGCAAAAGTTATGAAAATTTATGACCGCATTTGGCTTTCTTTTTAAGGTATATAATCTTTTACAGGCCAAAAAGGGAATTATGAAGATATCATAAAGGGAAAAGAGAGAGGTAGGAGAGTTACCTGGCTTTTAAGGGCTGCACAAGTAGTTCTGATGCCTTTTAAAGGGTGCTCCCTGTAGACCGCCTCCTGGCGAAGAAGGCCAAGCTGAGGAAGGGATGAAGGATAGTGGAATCCATCTTAGTCATCTGAATCACTCATATCACCTGCGATTTCAACATAATCTACCCTCATCACCCTAGCTAAGTCAGGTCGCAGATCCAGGCCTTAATACGGTCAGTTTTGTAAAACCAAAATCTTTATCAGCTAGAAGGCCTGGCTCTTCCTAGGTGTTCCCATGGATCTGGTAACCATCATAGAGTATCTTCAGGCACTGCTAGTTGTCGCCGTCTTTGTGTGGATCCTGGCCATATCCTTCAAGTTAGGCGCAAAGAAGGCGCAGGCTAGATCCCATTAACCTTTTTTGTATAAAAAAATGTTAAAACCCTAAAATGCATATAGGGGCTTGTTCTGTACGGCTATCCCTATCTGGACTATCGTCTCTGTTTGAACTATTGCTGGAGCTACCATCTCCAGCCTGGAGGTCAGTCCCTGGGTTATGGTGACCAGCGATGAGGATACGCCGTATCCCTGCGCATGGACCTCAACCTTGTGCGTCCCCGGCTGGAGGGGTAGGCTGAAGCTCCCTTGGGCATCGGTATAAACCCCTGTCTGGAGGCCATCGACGTAGATGGATGCCCCCCTCACTCTGGCACCCCTTTCATTTGAGACCCTGCCTTGGGCGTAGCCCGTGCCCAGGAGCGCGGTCTGGTACGAAGAGTAACCCATAATCAAAGGAGCGACTGTTGTGATATCAGCTATGACCCTGATGCTAACCGTTGGGAAAGTGTAGCAGGGAGAGATCGCCGTGAGAGCATAGTAACCGCTGGGAAGGTTCATGCGATAGTTCCCAAAGGCATCGGTAACAGCGCCGAAGTTCCCACCTTCATAGCTGGATACGCTGAGGCGGACGCCTGGAAGGCCGTTGCTGTTTTGATCCACAACCCTGCCGGTGAGGCTGTAGCTGGCGGACGAATCCAAGTAGCTCCTGAAGTAAAGGTCGGCAAAGGATGGCGATCCCGGCAGATCATAGTACCTCACGCCTCCGGGGTTGTGCCACCCATTCCATACAACCACTGGAGTCCCCATCCAGTCATACGTCTCCGAGCTTTGGCCCAAGGAGGGGTCTCCTAGCATCAGAGTCGCCATTATAAAGATAGAATAGGCCCAAAGTTTTAATCCCATACTGAGCTCCCACGATACGTAATTTAGCCCGCAGGAACTTAAAGGTTATGGGCACAGCAGTAGCTTCAAGCGCAGATCGGCACCAAGGCCTGCAAAAGGCCCAGATCCATAGGCAAACATCAGTCGGAAAAGCCCAGAAAACTCTTCAATAAAAGCATCTTTGGGCTGAAAAGCCAGACATCTCACATAAGAAGCCTCACTTAAGAAGCC
>CAZKWM010000096.1:7509-8873 GCA_964556405.1 uncultured Methanotrichaceae archaeon
GAAGCCACATCCTCCGCCCCATCCTTCTCCGTCGCGATCCTTGGCCGCCTCTAACCTTGAAAAGAGCTCTCATGGGCTTTGCCCTTCTGTCAGGCCCCGCAGATCCCCAGCAGATCTTAGGCACCCAAGGGATGGCTGCCCCCAGGGGACAAGGGTATCGTACGACACGCAAATTCATCTTGGAAGGTGGACCCGCATTTGGCGGCCCGGAAAAGCCGGAAGGATCGGGTGGGACTTTGAGAGCATCTAACTTTCCCAGATCTGTGATAAGGTTAAAGCTTTTCTAGATAGCGAAATCAAATCCAGCGATCTTATAAAAGAAGGCTAACTTTTCAGACGGGCCAGGCCCTCTGCAACATCCTCTTATGCATTAAGCGATATGTAACTTGGAAAAGCCCCACTCCAGATGGTACCGCAGATCAGGTTTATAAATATAAAGCGTATCCTTATGCTCCAGAGCAAAAGAGTTGGGGGCCCGGTGAAAGGCACTGTGGCTCAGCCAGAGATGAAAAAAGTAGAGAGAGATGAAAATAAAAATATCAAGTCTGTCATGATTAAAGGAGGAGTAATGGATCGCTTTAGGGTGGGCCGAGTCTGGCTTCTTCTATTATTGGTAGCCTTAACTCTGCCCCTTTTAGGGCTGGCCGGTGCCCAGAATGCTACCAATTCTGGGAATGTCACCACATCGGCGCCGATAGAAAACAGCACAGCCAACAGCACTTCCTCATCAGCTCCAGCGGCAGAGGCCCAAAGCGAGACCGCCCCTGCCGGGGCGAAGGAAGCTGCTCCAGCGACGGTAGAGGCCCAGAGGTTCAACGCCACAGCTTCAGGGAGCTCGAATGCCACGGCGCTTGAGGAAACCGAGGCACCTGTCGAGCAGGATTTGACAGACCAATACAGCGGTGCACCGGTCTCATCCGGCAGCGCATCTGAGAGCTCAACTACAACCAGCGCCCCTGCGCCCATGGAGCCCTTAGCCGCTGCAGCTTCGACTCAAAACGCGAGCATCCCAGAGAACGTCACATCGACGGTAAATCAGACCCAGGGAGTAATAACTCCTGATGCCATACCAACCAATTCCTCGGCTAATGCCACAGCCGGCGTTTCCAATAACGTCACGAACAGCACCATGACCATAGCCTCGGCTAACGCTTCGTCCAGTGCCCCGGCTAACGTCTCGGCTAATGTTTCAGCTAACGCTTCGACTAATGCATCTGCACCTGCCAACGCCAGTGCGGTTGCGCCAGTGACAGTTCCATCTGCCGAGGAGCCGGAGACTAAAGAAGAGGCCAAGGAGGATACCGGAGATAGGATCTGGAGAGTGGGCATGCCCATACCTTACACCTGGACACCCCAGTCCTTCG
>CAZKWM010000097.1:0-8872 GCA_964556405.1 uncultured Methanotrichaceae archaeon
TATCCAGGGAGGCCCAAACCACAGCAATCCCAATATATGCCAGATAGGTGACGTGGTTTTCTAAGGCGAATCGCAGGGCAAGGATTCCAAAGAGCAGCTTGAAGATGCCGAAAGGCACGCCTACGGTGAGGGCCAGGAAGAGGGGTATTTGAAAAAAGTTACCATTGGCTAGGCGAGATACCAGGTTCGTCATTTCTTCTGGGTCTCAGTCATAGAACTATAATCGTTTTTTGTCATGTTTTTATTTTACTTCAATAATGTGAACTAGCCTCACCTTCCAGCCCACCTTCCAAACAGCCTTTCTTTCCAGCTAACCGTTCCCTTCAACTGGCTTAGATGGCATAGAGGTCGCCGCGACTTAGCCGTGGTGCGGCGCGGAAATTCACGCCTTCACACAGGGGCTTCAAAGCGAAAAAGAAGCTCTTCTCCTTTATTTTCTTTTGCCTTGATCGACTTTTTATTCTATATCAAAATTGAATGCATTGGGATTTATATAGATTTTCTGACGATGTGGTGTATAATGAATCGATCGACACATCTTATTTTCTACATTGACTCATTAGATTTTATGAATATCGTATGAAAATGGACCGTGTTTTAAGCGACAAGGGCTTTCCTGGAAGAACAGTCAAAATATTCTAAACAGAGCCAATTATAGCTGCGCCCTGTTCATCTTCATCCGTAGGGTTAGTATTATATCTTTTTCTTGATCAACCTCCCGCAGGAGGCATTATCATAGACGAAAAAGAAACCAAGATAAGAAACTTCGCCCTCAGGGACAAAGAAGGCAACGAGATAGGCGTCTTTACAGGCAAGTCGCCCCGTCAGGCTGCTCTCAAGGCAGCCAATCGTGGCCACAGTGACATAAGGCTGAGGGAAAGGGGAACCAAGAAGGTCCATCTCTTCGAGGGCAAGAGGGTTCAGGTAGACAAGCCCAAGAATGCCCCCGCCTGGATGACCGATAAGATATGGAAGCCTCAGGTCAAGAAGGTAGGCATAGAGAAGCTAGAAGATCTCTGAGACTCAAGGGTTTATATAATAGATTAGCGGGGAAGGGCGAAAACCTAGGCCTTGAGGCAGGGGATATTGAGCCCTTTCACTTTCATTTCGCCTGGACTAATTATATATGTTCGACCATCCACTTTTAATATACAAAAGCTGCAGTGGAAGCTGAAAACGCTACATCTCACATTATAATTAGGTTTGAAGGAGTTTATAATTTCCACAAGTGCTAATTCCCATATCTACTTCACTTCAACCACCAAATAGGATATACCTTTATTTCTGAGTTGGAAAAAAGAGTGGTGTCATACGACCTGATATATGATCTCATATAAGCCGTTAAAGGGGATGAGGTCTCTTAATAGCCTCAAGAGAAGTTGGAAAAATCTAAATACTCAGCCCGCTAAGGCCAACAGCTTCTCATGATACAAAAAGAAAGGACCTTCACTCCGGGCGCCGAGAATCACATCTTCTGGTGCCGCACATGCAACCTGCCCCTCCTCTCGGAGATGTGTAATACCTGTGGAGGATCGGGCGAGGTGATAGAGCTCTCGCCCCCCGCAGATATACGCCTCTGCTCAGAGGCTGGAAGGGATCTTCTCAAGGATCTCTTCAGCAAGGGCTATGGCTACAGCGATTTTCTGGATATGAGAATCGTCCTTCTTAACAAAATAGCCGGGGCCGATCGTCGTGATCAGGTATTCATCAACGGCCGCCACGTAGCTACTCTCTGGTTCGATGTGGGGAAAGGGGTCCACAAGCTCGACCTGGAGTCTGCCGGAGCGGCCCTTCTCACGGACAGAGCCAAGAACAACGTGGTGGTTTGCAACCCGGCAGCCTTGAAGGGCCATTTCAAGGGAAAATGGCTTGATAAGAGCGCCATCCTCGATCAGACGGGAAGGCCTGAAGAGGGCGACTGCGTCCTACTGAAGATAGGAAAGTTCGCCGGCGTGGGTGTTGTAAGAAAGAGGGGTGACGGCTCGACCGCCATTAGAGTAAGAGATGTCACCAGGGAGCCTTTTGAACTCAGCAGCAAAATCCCAACCATCGAGGATGTCATAAAGGCCAATGAGCCCCACCTAAAGAGGCTAGAAAAGACAGCTGTAAGAGAACTGAGGGAGGTCATATCCCAGCCCAGATCCAAATCCAAGCTTCCGGTAAACGTCTCCTTTTCCGGCGGCAAAGATAGCCTGGCAGCCTTGAGCCTCTGCCTCAAAGCCAAGCCCGATGCCGAGGTCCTCTTCATAGATACCAAGCTCGAGTTTCCAGAGACCGTAGAATACGTCAAGAATCTCTGCTCCTCCAAGGGGCTCAAGCTCCACGTCATAGAAGGCGAAGATAAGTTCTTTGACCTGGCGGAGAGCTTCGGCCCTCCAGCAAAAGACTATCGCTGGTGCTGTAAGACCAATAAGCTCGGCCCACTCACGGCCTTCGTGCAAAAGCAATATCCAAAAGGCTGCCTGACCGTCGAGGGAAGGAGGATCTACGAGTCCTTCAGCCGCTCCAAGATCGGTTCCGTGGAAAGCAACCCCTATGTTCCGGGCCAGACTGCCCTCTGTCCCATACGAAACTGGAGGGCCGTGGAAGTGGTTCTCTATACCGGGTGGAAGGGGCTTCCTCAAAACCCTCTCTACGAAAAGGATTACGAGAGGATAGGCTGCTGGCTCTGCCCCGCCTCTCTTCAGTCTGAGTTCGAGAACACCAGGCGTACCCACCCTGAGCTTCACTTCAGGTGGACCTCCTATCTCAGGGGATGGGCTAAGGCCAATGAGCTTGATAGTAGATACGTAGATTGGGGCTTCTGGAGGTGGCGCAGACATCCCCCCAAGGTGGTGGAGATAGCCAAGGCCCAAAGCATCGTCTTAAAGCCTTCGCCGCCCAAGGGAAAGAAGATCGGCCTGGATGTGGTCAGAGGAAGGTCGCCCTGTGGCCTTAAGTACTCCATCGAGGGAACCTTGGCTGTGCCCCAGAACTATCCCTTCAGCGCCGTGGCCAATGCCTTAGGCATGATTGGCAGGGTAAAGTACTCTGAAGACATGGGAGTTGCGGTGGTGGAGGCCAAGGAGGGAAAGGTCACCCTCTTTGCCAATGGTCACTTCATGATAGTGGCTGAGAAGGAAGAGGCTGAGGTGCTGCTCAGGAAGGTCGTGGAGACGGCTCTTAGGGTTCAGATGTGCACCAGGTGCAAGATCTGCGAGAGGAGGTGCAGGCAGAGAGCTATAAAAGTTAAGGATACCATCTACATCGATGAGGAGAGATGCTACCGTTGCGGAAGGTGTGTCAAAGGATGCATCGCGGCGGCAGAGGCACCGAAAATTTTGGGGAATAAAGGAAGATCATCAAGACCATCTGCAGTGAAAGCCTCTGTCTCAGCTTGAATGATCCCTTGCTCTGAGCCCATCTCAGCCTCAGTTTACTGATTTTATTAGTACCATATGATGATTTACCCTAACGATACTAGGTAATAGTTAAATATGAGCATCTCAATGAGAGGCATAATTAATCCAGGTGGAGAACAAGCCTAATGCATCATACTAAATAATATAGATCATGAGAAGGTACCATCGACAAAAGGTCATGATAATAAAAGCAATATTCATCTTTAATTTAAAAATCGAAGATAGAGAAAAGCTAAAATAATATATCCACCGTTGAAAGGCATCAGCGAGAAGCTTAACCCGTGCCCGAATATTGTTCTTAGCTGATGAAGTCTGTTCTACCGATGAGATTATTGATGCCTTAAAGACCAGTCGAACCACCGTAAACCGAATAAGGAAACGATATTGTCAAGAAAGCTTATCCTTTGTCATAGATGAAAAAGCTGGAGCAGGAGATGCAGAAGAAATAGGCCCTCTCCAAACTTCAGATCGGAGGCTTCCAATCGCCGTTCCCAGTCCCCATCACAGATGGGTCGAAGCTTCTAGAAGACTTTGTCAATGTATTCCCTTGTGAACCAGTCCCACTCAACTGCATGGGCTGGGTAGCAGTGGCTGGCTGGGCAGTGGAGTTTTCCTCTGGAAGGAGGTATGTTTGATCTCCGGTCGTTCTCACCAGGCTATTCCAGGATTCCACTGCTGTCTGGTAGGCTGCATCGTCTTTCTGAAGCAGCGCCTGGATAACATTCCAGCCTACCTTTATGCCTGCCAACACGCCGACATTATAGTCTCCTTGGGTTTGGGCTTGGACCACAGAGGCCAATGCTAGTAATAACACGATTAAGGCTATTTTTCTCATTTAAATCCCCAATTGTGGTATGTAGATTAAATATAGTTCCCTTAAATCTATCGGATCTATGTGATAAAATCTATCAAGGTCGGAAGGGTAATAACTCTCATTTCGACGGCCTTTATACTCATGGACTACCATATCTAGCCCATGGGTATTTCAAGGCTAAAATTTCAGGCTAAAAAATACCGGTGTTTTCAAAGCTTTCTATGACAGAACCACCAATCTTCGCAGACCATATTCCCGCCCGTAACCCTGGTCGCTGCTGTCTTTTCGTCAGTCAGCGGAGGAACTATGACCTGATCGCCGATGATGTCGTTTTAGGCCAGTTGGCCGGAGCTGCCACCTTGTACTTGTCCACGGTCTGTAGCGCCTTCACCGACCTCAAGATCTCATCCATATTTCGGCCTACCTCCTGGGGGTAGAAGAGGATCACCTCACGGTGGCATCTGGATCTACTATGAAGACCGACCTTATCGTATTAGTGGCCTTTCCCGGGTGTATCATGCCAAGCTTGGAGGCGATCTTTCCTGTGTCATCGGCGATGATAGGGAACTTGACCTCGGTCTTCAAGTCGTTCTTGGTTCATTCAGTCCACGTCATGTGAGAGAAGACCTGATCAATGGACAGGTCGATAAGGTCGCAGTTGAGCTTGTCGAGCTCGGGCCGCTTCTTCTCAAAGGCCACGAATTCGGTGGTGCAGACGGGGGGGTAAAATCCGCAGGTTGAGAGAAGAAGTCTGGTAAAAGCATCACGCTAGGGACTATTATACTCATCTTGTAAATAAGTCTACTAATGCGAGAAGGAAGATTATATAATCAATGTCATTACATTTAGTAAAATTCATTTGGCCATGATATGCTGTTCATGAAACTTAATGTAACTTGTGCTATTTTTGAACGGACTTTCAAGCGCGTAAGTCTCAAGTAATAAGGGTTAGGCAGCAAACCTACATTAAGCCAAGCTACCTCATCATACCCATCGCATCATAGAAAAGCTTCTCCTCTACTATCTCGCCGTTCTTCCAGTGGGCAACGGTGCAAAGCTCCACGCTGAACTTTTTATTGGTGGATAGGATAGGCCTGGCCTTCGGCATCTATCATGGGGCCTTTCATAGACCCTGTGAACTCGGCAAAAGAGCACGTTCAATCATCCTGACCAAAGAGGGTTTTATATGGATCATTTCCAACGTGGTTATCTGGAAAGGTCTTGAAGAACGTCTCAGCCTCCTTTTGATGTTTTTCTACCCTCTAGTCGGGGCTGGCCTATCTGGCCAGTATACAGCAACGTTCTCATTGTGAATCTTATCAAAGACTCTCCAGTTCTGAGAATTCCATGCGTCATCGAGCATGTTCATAAGATGAAGATTATCCTCAACCGTCAATTCAATCACATCTGGCTGCAAAAGCCCAGCATCTTCTTAAACTATTTCTAATTCTAATACAGTCTTACAACCTTAAATACACGTTCCTCGCATCCTGGACAGATTTCTAGTTCATATAAACCGAAGATTAGCTTAAAAGCGATATCTCAATCAGATAACACATGCCTTAATCGCACCTAGTTAACCCGAGATCATTCTAAGATGAATCTCTAAACGTCAAAAGTCCAAGGTTGAATTGGATGGTCCTGAAGGTCGTGCTGAGGCTTTTGTCCATTGTGCCTGGAAGCCTGTTCGGCCTCCCTCAAATGGCTCTCTGCCACTCCCCGGATGAAGCGATAAGTTCCATTGGAGAGGTTGGATTGAACTATACTCCTCAGCACATGGCAAATTAGGGATATACTTTATCGCTATGGGGCTTGCTGTGATCCATATGGCATTGATATTGGTCCTGATGAGCTGATCCACCAGGTGCCCTATCTCCCAATAGAGCTCATCGTACTCCAACTCATGGCGGAAGCTCTTCCTTTGCCCAAGGGTCCTGGGGTAAGGGTGGCCCTCCATCAGGAACCTAGGCAGGCACGGCATAGATATGGCCAAGTCCACATCGCTCTCAGGCAAGCCCATGGACCACATGTGAGAACCTACACAGGTGGTAAAGAAATGCGAAAATCCTGGGGGAAACCCTAAATCAGAGGGCAGCCTGAGATCGGGAGGCTGCCTCGAATCAAACGGTATCAAGCCAACCTATGATCTCCCTGGCAAATAGGGGAAAGACTATCAGGCTCTTGTGAAAGCTGTCCAGGATCATGCCCGGATCCAGAGGCACGTAGCGGTGGACTAGAACGTTTCTGAGCCCTCCAAGGCCCGTTATCTGATCATAAAGATTCACGGATATAACGTTTTTATCAAACAGGGCTTTGAGGCAGTCCTCGTAGGTCTGAGCATAGTAGCCGAAGTGGCTTGCCAGGATCCTATCGGCTATATCGAAGATGGTGGAGGCGCCGGAGATAAGACCCATTTCTATGACCCAGCTAATGCTGGTATCCGCCATGAGACTATCGAGGTTCACATCCCTGTACTTGTCCAGCTCTTGGACTATCCCATCCATCTCCCGGAGGCGCTGCTCTATGGACTCCCTTCTGAGACCCATCCAACCATCCTCTCCCTGAGATCCTTCATCTGCTCCTGACGCATGTAGGCCGTATCCCTGTACTCACTCAAGGCATTAATCTCGAAGGCCTCTTTGGCTTCTTGATCCCTGATGTAGATTGGCTTTCCAGTGCTCATGATCTCATAGCGTAGCACGGGCGAGGCTATGGCCAGGTTTATCAGATCTACCCTATCTGTGCCAAGAGCCACCATGATGTCTTCCCAAAGGTTGCGGCCCGATTCCGTGCCCCCTTTTACAGGAAGAACTGCTAGATCCAGGTCATGGGGCTCTCGGTGGCCGTTATTATTTCTGGCAAGAAAGCCAAAGACATAGGCCAGATCCACATTATCCCTCTCAAAGAGGGGGATTAATCTGGTGGTGAGTAGCTGTCTTATATGCTTTGGCAGAGGCTTGTGTCCTTTCCATCGCGCAGGTATGCCCATAGTATGCTCCTTATGCTACTGAAATCCCAAAGGGCCTTATGCCCCAAAATCCTTTGATGATCAGCTTTATCTCTGACTCAACCCTCAACATTTGGCGCACAAACTCTTTTAGTTTTTTTGATACATATGGTTGACGGCATGGAGAAGACATATCCGGCTCTTTCTCACCAATTAGACCTCAGTAGATGGTGATGCCCCGCGATATAATGGATGAAGGCGATAGAAAGGAATATCAACCAAATTATTGGTTTAATTATCAGCTTAATCCGATTTACAGGCCTGGTTAAGATCATTACAATCTTTAAGGCTTATCAAAGGACCAGCAAAGCTCTAGCAGCTTAGAATTAAGGTCTCCTTGATAAAGAACTTATATCTTTGATTCTATATACTTTAGGCGCCTATCTATCTCATCCAGCTTCTTTTCTATCCTGGTCAGGGATTCTTGAAGGGGGCCTATAGGAAATATGCCTGTAGGTGGGGCATTTATCTCTAGCATCTCAGGACGCTCAGGCACTATCAGGTTGTCCACAGGGTTTGTGGGCATGCCGGGCCTTGGGTTGAACCTGTCAGGTGTCATGCTACTGAATTCTCTCCTAATTTATTTATATGCTTTGTTTTCAAGATCTGCCTATTCAGCGTATTTTCGTATCTTAAGGTAGACTTTTAAAACAGGGTTAGAGCTGCGTTCCCAGGGACGTGGAACAAAGAACATTGAGGTATTTAGGACAAGATCCTGTGTCGCGTGGTTTTATATCACATTGGCGTAAATAATAGGCGATTTGCTACGTTGATAGCCGAAATTGGAAAGGGGTTAACGCTCAGATTGTACGCAGGGGCGAATTCTATCTCGATTTGGATTGCATTAGAGACTGGCAAAAAGAGCTAAAGCAGATGAATCGAAAGAAATCATGAGCTTCCTATGAGTATCCTAATACGTTCATCCTCTTTGCATCAGTAATTTACTCCTTCTTGCGCATGCCATATAGGCAGCTAGAAGGACTTATCGCCCATCATGGAACTTACATAACAGGATTGGTGCGGACTATACTACACTTCATAAACGTATCTCTAAGTTAGCATAAGAGAAAATGCTATTGTGTTTGAAGATTCATCATCGAGATCGAACGCTGTTCTGGAATTCAATAAGATGGGGTATAACGGTTGGTGCTAGATGCATCAGTTTTGAAGACGATGGGCAGTCGAAGCCTACTTCTCCGCTATCAAACGAGTCTTTGGTGAAACGGTTAGAGATTCTTCTATCGAAGGTATGATCTCTGAAATTGTGAGATAATTCGTCCCGTATACTATAATAATCAATGCTTAGACAAACGGAATATCTTAGCAGAAGTATTACTACGGACACAGTGCCATAGCATAATTACGCGACACAGCAAGATAAGGGCAAAAAGAGTGAGGGCAAAAAATCAAAAAAGAAAGACTAACTCGACAGGATCTTCTTCATCAAGGTCATAATCCCAGGCTTGGAATTAGCTCCATAACTGGATGTTGGGCCTATCATCCCAAGCCCTGACATACTCCCCAATAGCTCCTGATTGAATCTATCGTTTATCTCATCGAAGATCCTCTTGTAAGCAACGCAATGAGGATCTACTCCTTTTATCTCGCCGTTGGTTGGAGCCATGGCGTTATAGGGACATCCTCCCCGGC
>CAZKWM010000098.1:0-6636 GCA_964556405.1 uncultured Methanotrichaceae archaeon
TCGGGATCCCTTAGAAGAAAGGCAACACCACGTGCCTCATCCTGGGTGCTGGCATTGACCTGGAGCCTGCTCGTGCCCTCGGGCACGTAGAAGGATTTCTCCTCAAAATCCTTGCTACCAACCGCCCCTTCGAACCCCTGGTGGCTCATGTTCTTGTTTATGCCCTGGTAGGTGATGTTTTTCAGGGCCTTGCCGCCGTTATTCACCTGGATGCTGGTCTGGACGCTGGCCCCTGGAAGAAGGGACCCGGCGTTCCAGCGCTTGGGCGAGGTCTCCACCAGGTCTCTCTCCACCTCCAGTCTGTATTTCATGGCCCCCTGGATGGATTTGGCATGGACCGCCAAGATCCACCTGCCTGATGGGGGCGGTTGATTGACGTCGATGGCCTCATGGAAGCCGTCCTGGCTACCTGAGTAATACTCGCTGGTGGGGGCGAGGAGGAAGAGGTCCAGATCCCCTGGATCCTTCCAGCCCAGGCTCGCCCTAAGGTCGCTGGTGCCTAGGGGCACATCGATGTAGTAGTAACTCCACTTACGGCCGTCGAGCGTGCCTTCCTGGGAGGTCCTGCCAAGGGGGAGCTCCAGGGGCTCTGCCACCTCCACGGAGACCGGAACCAAGGATATGTGCTCTCCTCCGGCCGTTATCTTCAGGGAGCCACTGTGAATCCCAGGCGCTGTGCCATTGGGCACGGTCAGGGTCACGCCAAAGGCCCTCTGGCTGTTGGCCTCCAGGTTTTTGGGCAGAGGCTCGATAGTCATCCAGTCGGCTATCTCTCCGGTGGCTTCGATAGTGACGTCCTTCAGGGCCTCATTGGTGGAGAAGACCAGCTCGGCCGAGTCCTGATCCCTGGGAGCCAAAGTGTAAATCTTCTTCTGGGATCTATCGGCGCCGGTGTCCAGGCCCACATAGATGCCTTTGCCCGCCGGCAGATAGGCCCATTTTCCAGCCACCCACCGGTTAGGGGTGACGGCGGAGAGGTTATCCTTCAGTATCTCGTAGGATCTCTTGGCATCCAGAAGGCCAGCCCCCTGATAGTACTCCTCGTACTGCTCTCCCTGGCTGTTGTTCAGCTTGTCCGCTCCCAGGACCATGGCGGCATTGACCCCGGCCGGCGTAAGGTTTTTATCGGCCTGGAGAAGGAGGGCGGCCACGCCCGCGGCCACCGGTGTGGAGATGCTGGTGCCCGACTGCTTGGCATAGTACATGTCCACGTAGTTGGGGTGCTCAAGGCCTGAAGGTACCGTGGAGACCACGCCTACACCCGGGGCCACCAAGGTGGGCTTGGTCCTGCCGTCTCTGGTAGGTCCCGATCCGCTGAAGATCGCTATGTGGTTCCGGTTATCAGTGGCCCCTATGGTTGTGACCTTCATGCCGTCTCCAGGGGAGTCTATGAGGCCGGGGGGAAGGGCAACTACCAGTAGGAGCAAGAGAACTTCCTGGCTGCTGGAATCCCTACCTTCCGATCTCCCAAGCTGGCTGAAGTCGAAGTTGCCACCATCGACCTGGGATGGTACTATCAGACTTGAAACGCCCTCAGGCCTTGTGTTGTTCCTGTTGCCCGCGGCCACGCAGACCACGGCCCCTGCATCCACGGCATTATCCGCTGCCATGGTCACTGGTGGGTTGGTCTCTCCCAGGTTCATGCCGCCCAGGCTTAAGCTGAGAACATCGGCCCCGTTGTCCAGGGCCCACTCTATCCCTGCTATGATGTCCGATATCCGGCCGTTTCCATTCTTGTTTATGACCTTCACATTGAGGAGGCTCGCACCGGGGGCCACCCCTTTATATTTGCCGCCGGAAGCAGCTCCAGTCCCTGCCACGATCCCTGCCACCATGGTGCCGTGGCCTAAAAGGTCGGTAGTGGAGATCTCGTCCCCAACGAAATTCTTCTCTCCCACCACCCTTCCCACCAGATCAGGGTGGTTCTTGTTTATTCCTGAATCTATGATGGCTACTGTTACGCCCTTGCCATCTATGCCTTTTGCCCAAAGCTTGTCAGCTTTAACTATGGGGGCGGGATAGGCGGTGGTGCTGCCATTGATCATAGTGTTCGGGGCAGCATCCGCCATGTGTGCCTCCTTGTCCAGGAAGATCCCCCTGACCTGGTTGTTCTCCGAGAGGCTCTTTATCCCTGACGGTCTGGCTACGCCTGCCACGGCGTTTATAAGGTGGTACCTGAAACTGACCTCAAGGCTCTCTAAGTTTCTTCCATCCTCATCATCCAGGAGGAGGACTATCACTGGAAGTTTATCCTTCTCTCCGCCCTTCATAATCTCGACCAGGGCCGGATCGATCTTCTGGGCGGAGAAGCTACCGATATCGGCCAGTGCAAAAGCTGCCGTCGAAATCGTGAGAGCGGCCACTATCAACATAAGAAGTTTCATTGCCATATACGACCTTGTTGCGGAGACTCCCTGGGGGTATAGGGTCCTCGGTACCTCTTTCTAGCAGATAATGCTAAATAAACCTGTGGTCCTTCTGTACTTGATGGTTCCCTCCTGGTCCGATGCGCTCTGGATAAGCCTCATCTTACTGATGGCATCAGCCCCGATGGGCAGGTGGTCCCGGACATGGGCCCTGGCCAGCCTCGGCTGGGTCACCTTTGGGATCTATTGGCTGACCAAGCCCTGGATCTATCTGGCCATTGAGGACTACTTCAACGTCTTGCTGACAGTGGCTGCGGCGCTGCTTTGCTTCTATATAGCCCGGATAATAGCTTCCAAGGGTCTCGCCTCCCAGGAGCCATCCAAGGCCTGCACTTGGATCAGCTATGCGGCGGCCATATGCGGCCTGATCTATTTCCCATTTGCAGAGATTGCGCCCCTCCAGGGCTGGCTCATAGGCCAGACGACCTCGGTGACCATCGCTCTCCTGGAGGCTTTCTCTGTCCCCGTGATCAGGGATGGCGTGAACACCATGGTCTTGAACGGAAGATCGGTTCAGATCATCCTGGCCTGCACGGCCATAGAGAGCATCGCTCTCTTCGTTGGCCTCATCCTCTCGGTCAGAGCTCCTGTCCATCGGAGGGCTGTAGCTCTGTCGGTATCGGTCCTGGCCATATACTCCCTGAACATCGTGAGGAACGCTTTTGTCCTCATGGCTTACGGTGATGGATGGTTTGGAGATGACAGCTTCTACGTGGCCCACAACGTCATAGCCAAGGCCTGCTCCATGGTTGCCCTCCTAGCCGTGGCCTACGTAGTTCTTACCGTCCTTCCGGAGCTCCTGAACATCATGGATGAGCTAGCCTGGGAGATAAAGCACCCCGGAGGTGCGGCTTGAAGCTGGCCAAGGGGTCCACGCCCTGGGTTTCAGCTCCTCTGATAGCCTCGGCCATCCTGGTAGCTGTAGGGTCCTGGTACGGCCTGGCCATAGCCATCCTGGGGTCCATCTTCATGATCTTCTTCCACAGAGATCCCGAGCGCACGCCCCTCGGGGAGGGCCTCATCTCCCCCGCCGATGGGAGGGTCCTTATAGCAGACCCTCAACGCCTGGCCGTTTTCATGGGGCCCATAGATGTCCACGTCACCAGGTCCCCGGTGGACGGCATCATAAAGGAGGTGGAGTACAGGAAAGGCAGCCACCTGCCAGCCTTCCTGATCCGGTCTGCCAGGAACCAGCAGAACAGGATAACCCTGGATACCAAGGACGGCGAAATGGACCTTTACCAGATCACGGGCGCCATGGCCAGAAGGATTGTGACCTACGTTAAGCCGGAGGACAGGGTCGTCCGGGGAGAACGCCTGGGTATGATACGTTTTGGATCCAGGGTGGACGTCACCATACCTCCGGGTTACCATCTAGCTGTAAAGCTGGGGGATAAGGTTAAAGCGGGGGAGACAGTTATTGCGGTGGAGGATTCATGAATGTCTTTAAATCCCTCAAGATTCCTGACCTCTTCTCCCTTCTCAACGCCTTCTTCGGTCTTCTGGCAATCCTGGCTGCGGGCACGGGCTCGCCTTACGTGCCTGTGATCTTCGTATTCCTATCGGCCGCAGCTGATGGCTTAGATGGCCTCTTTGCCAGAAGGTTCGGGTCAGGAGTGCTTGGGGCCAACCTGGACTCCCTGGCGGACCTGATCTCCTTCGGTGTAGCTCCGGCCGTCCTCTCCCTAGGGATCTTCGGAAGGTCCTGGCCTGCGGTCCTGGTAGCCCTGACCTACCTCACCTGCGGAATACTTCGCCTGGCTAGGTTCAACGTATCCAAGAGCAGCAGCTACTTCGAGGGCCTTCCCATCACTGCCGCAGGGATAGCTGTGGCGGCCAGCGTTCTGGCAGATCGGCAGATCTTCACCCTCATTTTGATGCTGGTCTTGGCGGCCTTCATGGCCAGCAGCGTGCCCTTCCCCAAGATCCGTGACCCCAGGGCCATAGGGGCCTTTGCCATGATTCTGGCAGCTTCTACCTCCCTGGTAATGCTGCAGAGGGACGCGGGATGCGCTCTTATGCTCCTGGCCATTACGACCTACCTGTCAAGTCCGGTGGTGGTTCCATACCTACGAAGAGAGAGATAGCGGCCTTCGAGGCTGGTATAAAGCTGGGTGCACTGTACCACCAGTTCGTTGGAGCTCCGGTAAGTCCAAAGACAGCCGAGCGATTGGAGGCTGCCATGGAAGCGAGCATGTCCCTCCAGCCCCACGTCAAGAGCGCTAAGGTGAAAATAAATCGAGAGGCGCTTTTGGAGAACGCCTTTGGCTACGGGGAGCTCCAGGGAAGGATGATCCTGGCCGAGGTGGAGGTTAACTATCATGGCGAAGTCATAAAGGCCAGGTTGGAGTACGATCCCGCTATGGATTACCCTATGATGAAGCTGATCTAAGCTCCTTGTGCCTCTTTATCCAGCTTACGGAGAAGAGAAGGACTGCAGAGGCTGCCATTCCCGCCAGGGGATATCTCTAGATCAGAATTAGAGCTACTATCCCTCCACCACCCAGGGCTACCAGGGCTACGGTGGAGGTCAATCCCAGGTGGTCCTTGTAAAACCCCTGCAACCACTGGCACCGGCATGCAGCTGGTGAATATCGTGTATACCATAAGGAGGGTTTTTATGATGCTAGGCAGGGAGACTGCTAGAGCCAGGGCCAGGAGGCCTGTGGCCAAGACTGCAACTCTGGAGAACTTCAGGAGCCTCTCTTTCTCTGCGCCGGGGGGCCTGAGCTTCTGGTAGATGTCCAGGGTCAGTATGGAGGTTACGGTCATGAGGCTGGTATCTGCCGGGGACATGAAGGCTGCCAGGAGAGCGGTCGCCACCAGTCCAGCGTAGGATGGGGGCAGAAGATTAACCGTGAGCACCGGTATGGCCTGCTCAGGGCGGATCCCCGGATAAAGCTGCCTGGCTGCCACTCCCAGGAGGGTTATGGCAAAAGCCATGAGTACTAGAATAAAGGCTGAGGCCAGGGTTGATCTTTTGGCCTCCGTGGGGCTTTGGACTGCGAAGAGGCGGGAGTACATGTCGGAACCCACCAGATAGGCTGAGCCCACTATCAAAAGCATAGATACGACATCAAAGGGGCCCATCTGGGGAGACACCGGAAAGCTCTGGGCGAGGATCAAGCCAGGCCCATGACTCCTTCTGTCCTGATGAAGTGGAAGGCAATCCCAATCAGGATTATGATGAACTGGATGAGGTCGGTCCTCACCACTGAGACCTGGTCGCCTATGAAGGTGTAGAGGATGAAGACCGCTGTGAAGATAACCATAAAGAGGGCTTCTGATCCGCCGAAGATAATGCCAGCGATCTTCCCCACAGCCACAATCTGAACGGCGATCACCTCAACCCAGGATACGGCCACAGTCCTGAACCCCTCACCGTAAAAGGAGACCGCGATCTCGGGCAGAGTGGAGTACCCCGTAGCCCTTATCATCTCAGCTAGGAGGATGGATAGGGCCATAAGGCCTGCCGTGCCCGAGAGCATCCACCAGGCTCCGGGAAGGCCCCTGCTGAACCCAAGTCCTGCCATGCTTACCGTTACAGGTACGCCCGATGACGGTGGTGCAGAAAGTGCCTGCGAGAAGGATGAGGTTGAGTCACCTTCCGGCCAGGTGATATGCCTCAAAGCACAGTTTCCTGGCACCGGTAAACACTAAGGCCGGCATTCCCACCATATATGCCGCAATGGCAGCAGCGATCTCCACCATAGCGATTTTCTCCAATGTAAACCCGCCATTCCACTATTGTAAACTAACATCTCTGGATAGAGTTTACAATGGGATAAAGCTTTCGGAGCAACTTTTATATTCAAACCCCTACTATAAAGCCTTGGATGAAAGGGATGGAGTTTAGAATCGAAAATTATTTCATAAAGGCCTTCATCGCCTCTACACTCCTGGCTTTGGTGATGATGGTCATAGCCTTAGGCTTGATATATCTCTTCAGGTTCGGCCCACCGATTCCTCCCTCGGTGATACTGGTTATGACCGCGGTCTCCTTCGTCCTCTCAGCCTCCTTCTTCGAGAGGTATGAAGTTGGGTCCATCATGTGGTCCACCCTGGTCTCCATCATTATCACCTTCCTTCTGACCCTTGTCTCTGGAGGTGTGATCTATTTCTTGTCGGTAAACAGTCTGGGCTGGGAGGAGTTCCTGTCATCCCTGGCAACCTGCACCATCATCTCCATGGCCCTCCTAAACTACCTGAA
>CAZKWM010000098.1:6736-8836 GCA_964556405.1 uncultured Methanotrichaceae archaeon
ATTAAACATTGATAAATAGTACTTCTCCCTCACAGGTGCCTGTGCCCCTCTTAGACCCCTATGGCAGAAAAGCCACCAGCCTCAGGATGGCTTTAACCCCCAGGTGCAACCTGCGGTGCATCTACTGCCATCGCGAAGGGGAATCGGCTCTAGGGTCCGAGATCTCCAAGGAGATGGCGGTCTGCATTGCCAAAGCTGCATCAGAGCTTGGCTTTAGATACATAAAGTTCACCGGAGGCGATCCACTCATGCGCTCGGACCTGGAGGCGATCATATCCGAGATGCCAAAGGGCCTTGATCTCTCCATAACCACCAATGGGATTGGCCTCGCCGATCTGGCAAAGCGCCTGAAGGAGGCGGGCTTGACCAGGGTCAACGTGAGCCTGGTCTCCCTAAATCCGTCCAAGTACAAGAGGATCACTGGCTGCAGAGAGGGGGATCTGGAAGAGGTCAAAAGTGGGATAGATGCGGCTTTGGAGGCCGGTCTCTCCCCGATAAAGCTCAATGTGGTACTCTTGAAGGAGAACCAGGACGAGGTCTGGGATATGATCGATTTTGCGCGCAGGAAGGGCCTCATTCTCCAGCTCATAGAGCTTTTGGATCTCAAGCACCTGGGCATCTCAGGTGATATGGATGCCATTGAAGAAGCTCTCAGGGCTAAAGCCGATAAGATCACCATCCGGGAGATGCATCGCAGGAGAAAGTACCACCTTTCGGGTGTCGAGGTAGAGGTGGTCAGGCCTATGGATAACACGGAATTCTGTGCCAATTGCACAAGACTTCGGGTAACTTCCGATGCCAGGCTTAAGCCCTGCCTTCTCAGAAACGACAACCTAGTGGATATAGGTACCTGCGATATCCCTACCATAAAGGATCTTATAATAAAGGCCAATTCGCTGAGGGAACCTTATTTCAAAAAGGCATCCGGGCCACGGTGATCTTTCAAGCTGCCAAAAACAGGCAGCTTGAAAGACGGCACCTGTTATGGGTAGCAGCTGGTCTAGAGCTGTCATCGGCAATTAGAGCACCAGAAGGTGCAGGTTGGAACTCTGCATCTGGCTGGTGTTAGCCGCAGTGATGTTGATGTTGAGGAAACTCTGTTCCGAGGTCTGATTCAGATCGGTAGAGTTTCCTATGATCACGGCGGTCTCATTGGCCATCTGGTTTAAGGCAGTGTTTATCAGGGCGTTGCCCGTGGCATTCTGGACGCTCCTTTGCCTCACCATGCTGTTGCTGGAGGCGATGGAGGTCATCTGTACGTTCATCTGATTTATGCTGCTCCTTCTCAGCGGATTGTTTATCATGGCCTGGCTGCTAGTTCTGCATGGCCAGGCTATCGCCGCCTGGGATCATCGCTAGTCAGGCGGCTGTCCTGGCCAAAGATGCCGTCGGCTTCTGTGCCCATGTCGAGGTTTCTGGAGATACTATTGTTGATATCTGTTGAGCTGATATTGAAGAAGCTATCGTTATTGGATGCGTTGAAGGGAGAGCCTTTCTGGGGGACGCCCTGGAGGAAGTACTGGTCGATATCCTGGCTCAGGTAATCGTTCTGGCCCGTTATGGTCCCAAAGACATTGGTTTGGCCGATGGAGGTGCTTCCCTCGGTTATCTAGCGGATTCTCTGCTCTATGGTGTTGGTGGCAGCCATGGCCAGAGCCGCTGCCAGCAGTATGATGACGATTAACTTTAGCATTTTAATCTCAAACTCTCCCTTTAATCTGACGATCTTGAACCCATCAATAGCGTAATTTAAATGAGTCCTATACCCATGAGCGTGTCTATCATGTTAATGGGTTTATATAAAATCGTAGTAGTACCCTTAATCCATAAGCCACAATTCTTAAGCCAATTCTAGTTATAGTATTATTATCGAGGAAGTGAAGTGTTTTATCTCCAAACCGATTAGTTAACGCACCAAAGAAACCGTCACGAATTGATCTTTTTCCATATATTTCTCCATTAATGATTTTATACCTTATCCTAACTCCAAAATTTTTAGGACCTCTTCGGTTTGATTATAGGCAAATAACCTCGACTGACAATCTTATTCAAGAATCTTTTAGAATTGTATTCTCCACCCCCATAAAAGAAACCTTTACA